>JADFUQ010000255.1 GCA_015222065.1 Bacteroidota bacterium | reverse complement strand
CTGTCGCCCAGTACCAGGAAGGTATAATTTTTCCCCGCGATATGCTCCATGAAGAATTTATCCAACTCATCCATGCTTATCGTTTTCATGGCTTCATATACATTTTTTCTTGTATCATAATTCACACCACGATCGAGATTTCTAATATATGTAGAATATATATTTGTTTTGGTAATCCTTTCCGATTCTATCTTTTTCATAATTGACTCTTTTGCCAGGTCAAATTGTTTTCCGGCTTTGGGCATATCATTCATCAGGTCGAGCAGTGCATGTATTGCCATTTGTAGCTTATCTGACTGTGTTCCCACAAATCCGTAAGTAAAATGAGATCGTTCCCGTTTAGCGGGAATATTGAAAGCGGCAAACACCGAATAAGCCAGCGCTCTTGATTCCCTGATCTCCTGAAATACTATGGATGACAATCCTCCACCAAAATATTCATTAAATAATGTTGCCTCGGGCAATAACGACATGTTCAGTTTTTCATCCTTAGACATCATAATTATGTTTACCTGAACCATATCATAATCTACAAAATAAACTTTGTTCTCATTGGTTTCCAGTTCAACAAACTTCACAGGCTCAGGGTAAGTTTTTAATTCTTCAGGAACTTTATGATGCTTTTCAATAACCTGCATAACTTTTGTTAGCGGCATGCTTCCATAATAAAAAACTTTGTGTTTATACGAATACAGTTCCTTTAGCAATCCGGTTAGTTCTTCCGGATCCCGGCGGGCTTTCAGATTATCTTCAGAAATAAGGTGTGTGTAGGGTGATTTTTCTCCGTACATGCCATAATTAAACAACCCTCCCCACAGGATGGAAGATTTACTCAGCTTCCTGTCCTTTCGCTTTTTCAGAATTCCTTTAACATACTCATCATAGATACTTTTATCGGGTTGTACATTTGCAATAAGATGCTCAAGTAATTCCAATCCTGGCTCAAGGGATTTTTGCAGCCCGGTAATATATACATAAGACCGGTCGTTCCCTGCATAGACACCCATGCTTATACCCAACTTGAAAAATTCCTGTTGCAACTCAGCAGCCGTGTATTTTTCAGTCCCCAGAAAAGGAAGATAATTTACCGCAAGTGGAAGTTTCAGATCATTGTTTTTTCCCATTTCCAAAACATACTGCAAAGTGAAAAGTTCATTTGTTTTATTCTCAATATACTCAATCTTTATCCCGTTATCCAGATGATTTTGTACAATCTCTTTTTCAAAATCCACAAATACCGGTTTTATCGGCTCGGGTTGATCTTTAATAAACTCTTTATAGAATTCCGATTGCTTATCGCGGTTAATGGGGATGGGGGTAATTTCAGGTTTTTCCACTTTTACCAGTTCATCGTTTGCTCCTGTCCGTTTATATACTACCACATAATTATCATTGTAATGTGTTTTCGCAAAATTCATCAGCTCTTCTTTGGTAATACTTTCGAGTTCATCCAGAAATTTTACTCTGTCAACGTAAGGAATATCCTTTATAAACGCATCAATATACCCCCAGCTCCGGCTGAAATTATTCTCATTCCGGCGTATCTCGGTCACTTTCATATCATTAATCACCGCCTCGATCATCCACTCTTCAAACTCGCCTTTTTTTATCTTTTCAACTTCATCAAGCAAAAGGTTCTTAACTTCCTCAAGAGTCTGCCCCTGTCTGGGTATTCCATAAAACCTGTGAATACCATAATCTCTCATGAAATTCGGACTACATCCTGCATTTATTACTTTTTGTTGCTGAACAAGGTCAAGGTCAATCAGTCCTGCCTGTCTATTGCTCAGTATCATATCTATCAGTCTTACATATCTGTAATCTTCACTGTTATCGGCATCAAAGCGGTAAGCAAGCATCAGGTTGGCGGCTGATGGCCCGGTAATTTCACAAACAACGGGGCTTATAATCGGTTCTTCTTTGGGTTGGTTAATTTCAGACAAATCGCCTGGTTCCAGTTTTCCGAAATATTTATCCAGTACCTTAATTGTCTTTTCATAATCCAGATCGCCGGATAATGCTATAGCTATATTATTGGGAACATAAAATGTTTCGGCAAATTCATAAATATTGACCATAGAAGGATTTTTAATATGTTCAGGCAGCCCTATTACATCCCTGCCATACGGATGATTCGGAAACAAGTTTTTCATCAGCATCTTGTTAGCCCGGCTGTTATCACTATCCTGGTACATGTTGAATTCTTCATACACGGTTTCAAGTTCGGTATGAAAGATCCGCAGAACCATATCAGCAAAACGCTCCGATTCAAGACGTGCCCATTTTTCCAATTCATTAGATGGAATATTATTGATATATACTGTAAAATCGTATGAGGTGCCGGCGTTGGTCCCTTTCGCCCCAATACTGGAAGCCATTTTATCATATTCGTTTGTCGCTACATATTTCGCCGCTTCGTAAGATAAGCTATCAATTTTGTAGTACAGTACCTCCTTCATTTTCGGATCTTCAGTCTCCCGCCTCTTTTCAAACATATCGGATATTTCCTGCAGAAGTATTTTTTCTTTTTCCCAGTCGAGTGTGGCAATTTCATCCGTTCCTTTGAACATCATGTGTTCAAAATAGTGGGCTAACCCCGTGGTTTCGATAGGATCATATGTTGATCCGGCATGGACCCCGGTAAGGGTTTGTATCCTGGGTTCGTCCTTATTAACAGAAAGATAAATTTTTAACCCGTTTTCAAGAGTGTAAATACGGGTTTTAAGAGGGTCATTTGTAATGGTTTTATACGAATAACCATTTTCATCAATACTTTCTTTTACTTTATATTTTTCCACTGTACACTGGGAAAACAAAATAAAAATAAGCAGCAAAATTAAAGATTGTAATGTTTTCATTAGATAAAATTTTTAATGTTAATTATTTAGTTCCAAAATCCCATTCAATTTCCAAATCCCAGTTAGATCTGACCTTTAATTCTTTGATAAAAAATTCCACTTTTTCGGGTTGTACTTTCTCTTCATAATTCCCTGTATCCCATTTCCCGTTTCCATTCTTGTCATAAATTGCTTTAAGTCCGTATTCTCCCGCTTTTAAATAAGAAAATTCAACAATGTTGTTTGACCATTCCGTTTTTTCCTTTAATACCCCACCCTTACTGTCCAATAATTGAATAATCAAATTTTCTGTAACTGTTTTTAATGTTACAATAATTTTACCATAGTAATCCAGCTTGCGTGTTCTGAAATCCAACAGAAGGGTATCGTTATCGTAACCATATATACTGGTGAAAGCACCGGGTTCAATAAATAATCCGTATTTGGTGTCTTCCTTCCATTCAGTACTAATTCTGAACTTCCGAATTTGCAGAGAATCCTGTTTCAGGTTATATCCGGCATTTATTTTTAATGTATCGTCATAAACATACATTTTAATTTTTGACCTGTCTACTATCTTTACCGGTGTTTTAGACTCAACACTAATTTTCTGATTTAATTCAACTTGAGCATTTTTTCTTATCGATGGAGTTAATACAAGTGTTTTCTCTGTTTTGTCAGCAATCTCTTTGCTGCCTCTTTTTTTTCCGGTAGGAGTTATGTATCTTAATAAAGAGGTATCGGCAAATGAAAAATAATTCCCTGCAGAATCTTCTTTCATGTATTCCAACTTTAGGGTTACCAAATCAGAGCCGGACACAATAGTATCTGTAATCCAAACGGTTACAGTATCTCCAACAATAAATTCTTCTTTGATAAACCATTCGTTTTTTGAATCAATATCTATCAGTGTTATCTTAAGTTTTCTCTCTTTTAATGGCTTATTAAAAACCAGTTGGATATGTTCCCTGGTTTCCCGTGTCGAATTTTTTAGATATTGAATTGAATGGTCTTCCATAAAAAGAAATAACCTGACGTCCGGTTTTATTTCTTCTTTGTCAATTTCTGTTGTGTCAGCATTTGTTGTATCAGGATATATTGTATCAGTATATATTGTGTCTTTTCTCGCAGTGTCTGCGAAAAATTCAGGGGGTGCACTAACTAACAAGGTTGAATCCAGAAATGCAAATGCCTCGCCAGCCTGGTCAAAATAATGATTACGATTGCCGTCTTTTAATGCAAATATCCTGAATGTATCTGCCTTAACATTATTTATCCTGAATTTACCCTCTTCGTCCGGTTTTCCAATATACAAAGGAAGGGTTGTTTGTGGAATGGTATCATCCAAAAGATCATATAATAACACCTCCACCCCTTCTTCATCCGGCTCAAGATCAAATGCATTGAGTACAATGCCATTTACTGATAATGAATCCAGCCGGTTTCCTGTAGAAAAAACAAATTCATAATCTTCAATCGGATTTCCCTCGTTGTTATCTACTATGGCGTCATAAAAAGAAAAAGTATAGGTTGTATTTTTCTTTAGTTCCTGTTTCCCCAGCTCAATAATAATACTCTTTCCCCTGACAAATATCTCAGGTTTTTCATCAAGCGGTGGTGAAATAACCAGTTTTTGTTGCAGATTGTTTAAACGTATAAATTCATTAAGCTCTATTTCTATTTTGTCTGATCCAAAATTCTTTGAATAATTATCAGGATTACTCTCAATTATTTCAGGAGGTAAAATGTCTTTTTTGCCTCCTATCGGCGATCCAACACGTGCACAATTTATTATACTTAAAATAATAATTGATATCAATGTCAGATAAATTAGTTTTTTCACAGACAAAATATTGTTGTTGTGTAAACAGCAAACTTACAAACTTTTGAAAGATTTATTAGAATTATGCAGGGTGAGATATTAATATTTTTTAGTTTTGACTGATAATTAATAATTCATCATGATGTTTTTAGATATACCCTGGAATGTAAATCCTGAAATTTTTCATATTGGCAAATTTGCAATTCGCTGGTACGGCCTCCTGTTTGCTTCCTCCTTTTTCTTTGGTTACCTTATTATGGCCAGGTTTTTCAAAAAAGAAAAAAT
>JADFUQ010000254.1 GCA_015222065.1 Bacteroidota bacterium | reverse complement strand
TATGGTGCATTTAAAAAACTGGCACCTGGTAAACCATGGTTTCTTGTTGGTTTAATGGGTGTTGGAGCTGCTTTTATGATACTGGCTTTTTATAGTGCTGTGGCAGGATGGACCCTTGAGTATCTTTTCCAGTCTGTTACCAATGCATTCGAGGGAAAATCTTCAGAAGAGCTTACCGGTATGTTTAATGCTTTCAGGGAAGAATCCATAAGGCCTATTTTATGGATGTTGATATTTATGGCTATGACAGCCTGGATAATTTTAGCAGGGGTACAAAAAGGTATTGAAAAATATACGAAAGTTTTAATGCCATTATTGTTGGTGTTGATTATTATTTTGGATATCAGGGCAGTGACATTACCGGGTGGATCTGAAGGATTGTCTTTTCTGTTTAAACCCGATTTTTCAAAAATCACGGGTAAAACGGTTTTGGAAGCACTAGGGCAGGCTTTCTTCTCATTAAGTATCGGTATGGGAACACTTATTACCTATGGTTCATATATCAGAAAAAAGGAAAATCTTGCAAATACAGCTCTGAGCGTTTCATTAGCTGATACTTTTATAGCAGTTCTTGCCGGGATTGCTATTTTTCCTGCTGTTTTTGCTTTTGGTATTGATCCTGCTTCTGAAGAAGGTTTGGTATTTATTACTCTTCCGAAAATATTCCAGCAGATGCCCGGAGGATACATTTTCTCCCTGATGTTCTTTATTCTTCTCTCAGTAGCTGCATTAACTTCTACTATCTCAGTTCTTGAAGTCGTAGTTGCTTATTTTATTGAAGAATTGAAAATGAGCAGAAAGAAAGCTACCATTATTGCAGCAGCTTCTATATCCGTTTTGGGAGTTTTTGCTGCTGCATCCTGGGGTTGGGCATCTAATCTGACATTGTTTGGTTTAAATATTTTTAAAATAATGAACTTTACATCTGCCAATATTCTTCTGCCGGCAGGAGGATTCTTTATTGTAATATTTATTGGATGGTCACTCAAAGCCAGGATAGCCGGAGACGAATTAACTAATTCAGGAAGCCTTAGGGGCAGATATTTGCCTGCTTTTATTTTTGTTGTGAAGTTTATTGCTCCAATTGCAATAGCATTAGTGTTCCTGTATAAACTTGGGATATTTTGAGATTCCGATACATTAATAAACTAATTTGGTATCCTGACAACTGACTGAAACTTATGATCAGCAATTTTCTGAAACAATACTTTACTTTCTCAAAAGCAGAAAAGAATGGAACCCTGGTATTGGCTGTTCTTATAATTTTTGTTTTGGCAGGATATCTTTTTTTACCAAAGATTATTGTTAACCGGTCAACAGACTTTACAGATTTTGAGAATGAGATTGAGGCATTTGAACAATTGATTAGTAGTGCAGAAGATGATGTTTTACCTTTTAACAACAGGGAGAAAACATTTGAAAACATGGATGATATTCAGTTTTTTAAATTTGATCCGAATGATCTTTCGGATGATAAGTGGAAGCATCTTGGCCTTTCTGAAAAAACAATAAACACTATTAGAAAATATTTGAAGAAGGGCGGTCGGTTTTATAAGCCTGAAGACCTTAAGAAGATATATGGTTTGAAAATGGATTGGTATAAACGGGCAGAGCCATACATACAGATTCTGGAAATTGATAACCCGGATATAAAAACCAGTACACGGGTAATAGTCAATGATAAAAAAGTGCCATTAGTTGAGCTTAATTCAGCTGATTCTCTCTTACTTGTTGATTTACCGGGTATTGGTCCGGTTTTAGCCGGAAGAATATTAAAGTACAGGAACCTGCTGGGAGGATTTGTCATGAAAGAACAACTACTTGAAGTGTATGGATTACCGTATGAGACATTTGAAAATATTAGTCGGGTAGTTAATATTGATACAACTGGAATAACAAAAATTGATCTTAATAAAGCCGCTTATTCAAAACTAATCAGACACCCCTACATGGATGTTTATACTGTTAAGGGTATATTAAATTACAGAGATATTCAGGGAAATATTATAGATGTTAACGAATTAAAAACCAACAGGATAATTTCCGAAGAAAGTTTTTCAAGGATCAAACCGTATATTATGGTGAGTATTGAGAAATCAAATTGAAATTTTAGTTCTTTTTATTTGATTAGAGTTAAAAAAAATATTATATTTAGTGAGTAAATGAGTAAATGAGAAGAAGTTTTAACTTTAGTCACTTCTTTATTTAGGCACTATTAATTTTAAAAAATTTATTTATTTTTTAGAAATCTGTTTGATAATGAGATATCAATTTATAAATTTGCGGCTCAATTTTAAACAAAAAAAGTTAATATGATTGTAATACCAGTAAAAGAAGGTGAAAATATAGAAAGGGCGCTGAAGAAGTTCAAACGAAAATTTGAAAAAACCGGAGTAATAAGGGAACTCAGGGAAAGGCAGGCTTATATTAAACCTTCGAAGAAGAAGCGTGAAATTGTAAAGAAAGCCGTATATAAACAAAAGATTCAGGAAGAAGAGGAATAGTAACATCCACTAACAGGAATGTAAACTAAATGCCTTTAATTAATTTTATTTGGGGGGGGCCCCATATATGAATTACAAGGAATCCTTTTTAGGGTATCTACAGCACGAAAAACGAAATTCTCCAAACACCGTACAATCCTATAGTATTGATTTGGATCAATTTACCAGGTATTGCAGATCGGTTCATAAAAACCTGAATCTAGATGAGGTTGATGTAAAGGTTGTTAGAGGCTGGGTTGTTCAGCTTATGGAAGAAGGTCTGTCTCCACGTTCGGTGAATCGAAAATTAACTACGCTAAAAACATTTTACCGGTTTCTTATTAGGGAAGGTGCTATTTCAAAAAACCCGATGAATGGTATTCTGGGTCTGAAGCAAAAAACAAAACTACCCGAATTTGTTGAACAGGAGCATATGGATCAGTTACTCGATCAATATGATTTTGGAGAAGATTTTAGCGGAATAAGGAATAGGTTACTAATAGAGATATTATATGCTACAGGAATAAGAAGAGAAGAATTAATAGGAATGCATGATCATGATATTGATATTGACGGGAAAACGATTAAAGTATTGGGTAAAAGGAATAAAGAGAGGATGATACCGTTTACAAAAGAAATGAAACCAAATATTGAAAAATACCTGAAATACCGAAACGAATCTTTTCCCGGGCTTGTTGATTCATATTTCTTTTTATCAGATAAGGGTAAAAAAATGTATGGCAAATTGGTTTACCGCATTGTGAAGAAACATTTAGAGTTTGTAACAACGATTGAGAAAAAAAGTCCTCATATTCTCAGGCATACATTTGCTACACATCTTTTAAATAATGGAGCAGATCTAAATGCAGTTAAAGAATTGCTGGGTCATGCAAATTTATCTGCAACACAAATATATACACATAATACCTTTGAGAAACTAAAACAAGTTTATAAACTAGCTCATCCCAGAGCATAAATCTATTTTATTATGGAAATTCAGATTCATTCAGTTCGTTTTGATGCCGACAAGAAACTTCTGGACTTTATTCAGGTTAAGGTGAAAAAATTATTGCAGTACAGAGATGATATTCTTGCTGCTGATATTTTTTTAAAGTTAGTTAATGTCCAGGATGACCATAATAAGATCGTTGAAATAAAACTTGATATACCTCGTAATCCATTATTTGCAAAAAAACAAAGCAAAACTTTTGAGGAAGCAACTGACAATGCCATTGATGCTTTGAGGCGACAAATCACTAAACAAAAAGGGAAACAAAGAGGGATTTAACTGCTGGTAAAAATATACAAATTATTTTTTGGGTTATCAATAAAATATTTATAAATTTGCAAACCAATTTTCAGAGGTTAGATGGGATAGGAACGTTCTTTAAAAAT
>JADFUQ010000253.1 GCA_015222065.1 Bacteroidota bacterium | reverse complement strand
TTTGGTGCTTGTCATTTGTGATTTATTTGATATTTGGTGCTTGTCATTTGTGATTTATTTGATATTTGGTGCTTGTCATTTGTAATTTATTTGCAATTTAGTGCTTGTCATTTGTGATTTTGACTATCTATTTAAACTTTCTGGCTTTATAGACGGATTCTAGATAGTATAAAAATCACACGAAAGGATTTGATCTTTTTTCATCACCAATTGTAGATTCAGGTCCATGGCCAGAATAAACGACAAATTCATCCCCGAGTGAAAATAATTTTTCCTTAATACTGATCATCAGGGTTTCAAAATTTCCACCAGGAAGATCGGTACGACCGATACTATCTTTAAACAACACATCTCCAACAAGAACAAATTTCTGCACTTTATTATAAAATGCCAGGCTCCCGGCAGAATGTCCCGGCAGATGTAAAATCTCAAGTACTGAATTTCCAAACTTCACCTTGTCTCCCTCATTGAGTTCAATTAACCCGGAAGGCGGAGGACTAAACTTAACATCAAAAAGATTTGCATGTTCGGGAGCATTTTCAAAGTTATCTGTTTCATCCTTATGCGCCTGTGTTTTCAATCCAAACTTCTTGTATATATAACCATTACCCATAATATGATCAACATGGCAGTGAGTATTTATCAGCTTTACGGGTTTTAAACCACCGGTTTCAATAAACTCTGACAGGATATCCTGTTCATCCTGAGTACAGCAACCTGCATCTATAATGACACATTCCCCTGATTCATCATAAACTATATAGGTGTTTTCCTGAAATGGATTGAAAACAAATTTTTTAATATTTATCGCCATATTAAATTATTTTCCGTTAAATGTTCCTGAGATCATTGGCACAAAAACAAATCCTCCATGATTAGATCTTTCGTATTCATCTTCACCTTTTTTAACAATAAGTGTCATCTCCTGATAGCCTTCTCCACCAACCGGAACAACCATTCTTCCGCCAATTTTCAGTTGTTCCAATAATTCTTTGGGTACATGAGCAGCAGCGGCAGTGATCAGTATTTTATCAAACGGGGCAAAGGATGGAACACCTTTAAAGCCATCACCATAATAAAAGTTGGGTTTATATCCCAGGCTGGGCAATAAAGTCTGAACTTTCAAAAACAGGTTTCGGTGTCTTTCGATTGTATACACCCTGGCTCCCAATTCCAGCAAGATGGCTGCCTGATATCCTGACCCTGTGCCAATCTCAAGCACCTTATCATGTCTTTTTATTTCAAGAAGCTGAGTCTGAAAAGCAACTGTATAAGGTTGTGATATAGTTTGCCCTTCACCTATTGGAAAAGCCTGATCTTTATAAGCAAAATTTATGAAGCCGGTATCCATAAAAAGATGACGGGGCACTTTGTTGATTGCTTCCAGGATCTTTTTATTTGTAATCCCTTTTTTACTTACAGTTTCAACCAGTTTTTTTCTTAGCCCCTTATGCCTGAAAGTGTCTTCCATGAAAAAAGATAAATGTAACCCCAAGGTTATCAACAACAAATGGTTGATAAAATCAGGCAGAATTTGAAATTCATTCCTGCAAAAACACTTATGTTTGCAAAAACACAACAAATGTAATGATAAAAATCGGTGTTACAGGTGATTTTTTTGAAATGGAAAAAGAGATCCGATTACTGAAAGAAATGCCTGAATTCAGTTTAACAGGAATTTATCATTACAATACAAAACTCCTGGAAAAATTTACAACTAAGCATGATCTACCCATTTTTTTCACATTATCTTCTCTTGTCGGATCATGCGATGCAATTGATATAGCAGGCAATAATGGTGATGAAACCCATTTATATACCAGGATACTTAAAAAATCAAAACACCTGATCGTTGATTTTCCTGATGTTTCATCAACAGATCGCCTAAAACACCTGGCAAAGCTGGCGTCTGAAGCAAAGGTTATAATGCAGGTTCGCAATCCCTACAGGTTTAACCCTGCATACATGGCTTGCTTATCCAAAATAAATAAACCGGCTGTAATAGAAATCCAGATGGAAATAAAGCAAGGAAGCAAATTGGATAATCAGTCTGTTTTATGTATCGATCTTATAAGGGATATGGTTAGATCAAATACTCATAGAGTAAACGCATCAGGGATATCTGTTGCCGGAAGAGATGTTGATTATCTGACTGCCAGAATTGAATTTGATAATGGCAGTATTGCGAATATGACGATCAATCAATTATCAGGCAGGGATTCGTTAATTGCAAAGATCTACCAGCAAGGTAACCGGATTTTTATAAACTTCTCTGAAAAGGAGTGTTACATTGAAAAGATCCCATTCTCCTTATTTCCAAGCAGCAATGAAAATAACCATGAACAAATTCTTCCGGAAATTAATAAAATAAAACCTGCCAATGAGGAACTAAGACAATTCGGGAATGCAATTGAACAAAAGTTATCAACTGGTATTGATATTGAGCGAGCCCTGCAATCAATTGATATCTACCGGGAAATAGTTGAAAAAATTAATAAAACAACTTTTCATCCATTACAGAATTAATACTTTTTACCTCCCTAAAGAAATAAAATCATCCTTATTAAGTTATTAAAGAAAGCTGACTAATCAGTCGACAGTCAACAGTCAACAGTCAGCAAAAAAGCAAATAACAATAAAACAATTATAACACAATAATAAATGTAAAAAATCACAAATGACAAGCACCAAAACACAAATAAATTACAATATTCAAAAATTCAATGATCAAAACGGTTTCGGTCATTTGATAATTGATATTTGAATATTATTTGTTATTTGCTATTTGTTATTTGCTATTTGTTATTTGTTATTTACCATTTGCCTGCCCCGTAAGGAAGCATGACTGTACGGGGGTTCTTAAATTCAGAATTTATTTGACTTTATGGACTGACATTAAATAGTCCGGTCTTCAGATTGCCGACTGCCGACTGTGGATTGTAGACTTAAAAATGTAAAGTATAATGAGATTAGCCATTTTAGCATTCTAAACTTGTGACACTGAATAGTAACAAAGAAAGCAACATTAATTCATTGCCCATAACAGGTTATATTGACCCGTGCTTTTGATCTTTTATCAACTGATGAGTTCAAGGAATTTAAAAATTAAATATGTCCTTTTTGACTTAATTGCCTCATCCGTGGCATGGACATTATTTAATCAATTCAGGAAAATTTTTATTGAATCAAATGTTTTTGGCACAAGGATTCCAATGAAATTTGACCTGAAATTTATGATCTCTTTAATTATTATACCAGTTTTCTGGGTTCTCCTGCATTATATCAGTGGTTATTACAAAAATCCTTTTCACAGATCAAGGCTTACCGAACTGGGTAAGACAATTGGAATAACCCTTCTTGGTGTTGCAATAATGTTCTTCGCACTCATTCTGAATGACATTGTCGTATCTCACAGGAATTACTACGCATCAATTAGTGTCCTGTTTTCTCTGCAATTTATTCTGACATATATCCCGCGGCTGACACTAACAAGCATTACAATATCCAGGATCCAGAAAGGGATCATTGGTTTCAATACACTTATTATTGGAGGAAACGGAAGAGCAATACAGGTAACCCGGGACCTGCGGTCTCAGAAACGATTATCCGGAAATAGAATTATCGGATTCATTAGTATAAATAATAACTCAAGAAATCTTGCCGGTAAATACCTCAAAAAACTTGGTACTGTAAAAAACTTAAAAGAGGTTATTTATAATAATAATATAGAAGAAGTAATTATTGCCATTGAATCCACTGAACAGGAAGCTATTGGTAATATTATTAATAAACTGAATGAAACATATGTTACAATAAAAACAATTCCAAGCTTATATGATATTCTTACCGGAAGAGTTAAAATGAATACTATTTACGGAACACCCCTCATTCAGATTACTCATGAATTAATCCCACCCTGGCAAGCTTCAATTAAACAAATTATTGATTCAATAGTATCTCTTTTCGCGATGATTCTTTTATTCCCATTAACAATTTTCCTTATTATTGGTATTAAACTCACCTCAAAAGGCCCGGTAATATACAGTCACGAGAGAATTGGACAATATGGTGAACCATTCAGGATATACAAATTCAGGTCGATGGTTAATCATGCGGAAAAAGACGGTCCTGCATTATCAAGCAGAGAAGATCCACGAATAACTTCTTTTGGCCGATTCATGCGTAAGCACCGTTTTGATGAGATACCTAATTTTTTAAATGTACTTAAAGGAGAAATGTCACTGGTTGGTCCCAGACCTGAAAGGCAGTATTATATCGACCAGATACTACCAAAAGAACCCCATTATGTCCATTTACAAAAAGTAAAACCCGGAATTACATCGTGGGGACAAATAAAATTTGGATATGCTGCAAATATCGATGAAATGATAGAACGTCTTAAATATGATCTTATCTATATTGAGAATATGTCACTTTATGTGGACTTTAAGATTCTGATTTATACTTCTATAATTATAATAAAAGGTAGAGGGATTTAGGAAGGACGTTATGCAGTATTGTAAAGGACACAGTTTTAACCGGATGCTAAAGGGTGAAAAATGATTTTGCGAACGTAGTGAAGCAATCCCCCCTGGCTTTTCGTAAAGCTCAGTACAGTCCTTTTTTAGGGGTTCCGGTTGTTCTTGGGAGATTGCTTCGTCGCTATGCTCCTCGCAAAATCCTGTTTCATAATATAAAAGCGTGTGAGCGATAGCGAACATATGACGTTCGTGTAGCGAGCTGTTTCCTTTGAACAACCGGTCTGACCGATGTGCTTTTATCATAGCGACCCGGTGTTACTGGAAAATAGGAGTTGTGGTGCAGTGAGGCAGTTTGAAGAAGTCAAAGAGTCTAAGGGTCGAAAGTCGAAGAGTGAAAGAGTTAAAAAATTATGTTGCAGTGTGTAGAGCAGAGAGTAAAGAAGTAAGAAGTTAGTCATAAAATTGGCTCAAACAGACTTGTCATTAAGTAGTTTACCCCGTGAAATGCGATGTAGGAGCATATTTCACTGGGGTCATTATGTTGGTTAATACAGACCTGCCAGAGTGCGCCGTAGGCGTTCCTGGCAGAGTCGGAAGGAGTATGATGTCATTAATTTTTTAATATCGGACTAAACTGATCCCACCTACCGGTAAAAAACGCTACCACCTTTTCC
>JADFUQ010000252.1 GCA_015222065.1 Bacteroidota bacterium | reverse complement strand
TCATTAATTATTTTCTCAATATCACTCATTCTAAAACCATATTCTCTCCTTAGTAATCCAAGATTTTGATTATCAGAAACAGTCTCAGGGATATTTAGTTTTTTCTTAATATAATTTGATGGAACATCGTATTTCACTGATACTTCCCTGATAGTCATATAACCCCTGATCTCAATATCCTTGTTAGAACGATTATGCCTTTCATGGGATTCTTCGGCATCTTGTAATGTGCCTTTACCATTATCTTTTACTGCCTCACTTTTATCATCATTTTCTTTTGTTTCTTTCTCTTTGCTGTCCTTTTCTATGAAATTGTCATCTTTTATAACAGCTTCATTATCATGTATATCCGTTATTTCTGTTTCTGATATAATGATTTTATCTGTTACCTGTCGTCCCTGTCCTTGTATAATTTCACCTATTTCAGGTTTTACAAAAAAAGCAAAGAGAAAAAGAAAGACACTGATAAAAAGGAATACTATTGCAATCGGTTTACGTATTGATCTATTATTGATTAGTTTACTAAATAAACCTACAATCAACTTCCAGTGTAAAATAAAATGTAACGACAGTAGTCCCAATAAAACTAATGCAATAACAAGATGTATAGTGCCCCATTCATGCCTGTCCATATTAAAAACATAAATTTCAACATTTTTCCCATACTTAATCCATCTATCCTGTCCGGGAATTAGTACGTATTTCATCAGTAAACCTATTCCTGCAATAGCTGCCATGCAGAGAAACATTAATGAATCGATTAAAAAATTAATTTTTGACTTAGACATAATTCATACATTTTTTATAAATATAGTTATTATTTTCCTGTTTTTGCAAATATTTTGTAATATCCATAATGCCTTTTTGGCATTATCCGGTTCAACCTAAGCAACGTATTTCAAAAATCCTTGCCAAAGCATCACCATTAGTCCGGTGAATATGCACATGAATGGAACCGGTTGAAACAGGTTCTGTTTTATGCCTTCACTTCATTTAAAAACAACCTGTTTAAGCTTTTTCATAAACTCATCTGTCAAAGAGGATCCTGAAAAGAAAACCATCCCATCAGCACCGGTTTCCCTGGAAATTAATACTTCCTGCACGACCCCTTCGGGGGTATTGATATTGTGGGAAGAACGACAGGCAATTCCAGGATAGACCAGACATTTTCCATCTGCTGCTTTCACTGCTTCCTGCACGTAAAGTTTGAACAAATCCGGATTGTTTGTATAAAACATGGGACAAATAATATTAACGAGTCCTTCTTCTGCCCAGAGTTTCCAGTCCTGTCCAATTAATATTTTAGCGGCTTCATGGTCAGGAAAAACATCTACGCCCAAAACAACATTTTTACCAGATTGGTTAATTGTCTTTTTTACTTCCTTAACCAGGGAAGTCACATGTTTTGCATTCCATTTGATCCATTTGCTCCAAACCATGCTTCCGCAATCATGGTGCACTTCAATTGGGGAATAACCATACTCCTTTTTAAAAGCTTCGCAGGTAGGTTTATCATAACTGAAACCCTGGTTTACCTGAAAACGGATATAATCCAGATGGATGCCGTCAATATCGTATTTCAATGCTTCCGATACTAGCTTAATAAAATATTCTTTAACTCCGGGATGCGCTATATTTAGATTGGGATAAATTTCCCCCTTAATACCCCGGATCAGCCATTCCGGATGCTCTTTGATTTCTCCTTCCAGATTCTTTCGTCCTCCGGGAGTAAAGATCGGATGGACCTTCATGTTCCTTTCATGGGCTTCTTCCAGGAGTACTGCAAGAAAGTCCCATTTCTTCTGATGCTGTGACATCATACTGCTAAAACAAAAAAGGTTGTTGATACCGATTTCAGCATAGTTATCCAACATATTTTTTATCTGGATTGAAGCTTCATCTTTCTCCTGACTAAAATTACCGGAGCTTATCCAAACCGCTCTCCCTTCTTCATTGGATTTGTGTTGTGAAAAAAGGCTAAATGGAATAATTGTAAGGATAATAATAATTAATCCTGTAAAAAATCTTGATTTTTTCATTTTCTTATTTGTTATAAGTTAAGAGTTAAAAGTTCGCATTTTTCTTCACATCATCCACAGTGAAATATGCTCCTTCCCTGGTGAAATATTTTCGTGCCTCAAATTTCACCCCGATACAGTCATTCTTCCTTACAGGGCAGGC
>JADFUQ010000251.1 GCA_015222065.1 Bacteroidota bacterium | reverse complement strand
GCAATATGATAGCTGTTGCTCATACCCATTGAAAGATATCGCATTTCAACATTTACAATCTTAGCCTGGCTTAGATGGTCAAAGGCGGCTTTTGTTGCTTTGAAATAGGATCTGGCGTCCTCTGGATTACCAAAGCGAGGTCCCATTGTCATTAAGCCCTGAACGCGTAAATTAGGCAGGTCGCTTATTTCCCAGGCTAATTCATCTACTTCCTCCGGCAAAACACCCGTCTTATTTGACTCTCTTCCAGAATTTATTTCTATAAGAACCGGCATTGTTTTGCCAATAGCAGCGCAATGATAATCAATCGTTTCAGCCAGATTCCAGGAATCAATCGTTTCGATCATATCAAACAGTATAACTGCTTTTTTTACTTTATTTCGCTGCAAATGTCCAATCATATGCCATTGTACTTGATTTCCAATGACCCGATACATTTTTTCTGCTTCCTGAACATAATTGTATCCAATTATTTTAATACCTGCGCGAATAGCAGTTTGGACTTCTTCCGGTGTTCTTGTTTTTGAAGCAGCAGCTAGTTGGACGTCAGGTGGCAGTGATTTTGTTATTTCAATTACTGATGCTGATATTTTTTTAGAATTGGTCGGGAAAACCGAGTCGTTATGAATTTTCATAGGCTTTAAATGCATTAAATTATGTCCTTACATTTTTAACTAATTGAATAAAACATCAAGTTGGGTCTGGATTCCGGTATCAGACCAATTAGGGAAGCACCAGCCAGGACAATCCATTGGGCAAACATCGACACACTGTGGTGCATCAGCGAAACCAACACATTCGGTGCACAAATCAGGATCGATCACATATATTTCTTCACCTTCAGATATAGCGTTATTCGGGCACTCCGGCAGGCATACATCACAAGTAATACATTCATCAATTATCATCATAGCCATGATAAATCTCCTTTCAAACTTTTATAACACCACCTACTCCCATTTCAATATAGTTCTTACCATAAACTTCCTCAAATCTTTTACGACATGCTTCATCACAGCAGTGACAGGGTGCTACTTTTTTAATACCTATTTTTTGAAAAAAACTTAAAATCTGTTCTTTTTCCATCTCACTTAGACCCATAAAGTGAAATCCTCCCAGAACTAAATAAATAATATCATCTGGAAAAATTTCTTGCGTACGTTCTAGTATTTTTATACTACCATGATGGGCACACCCGACAATCACCATTATTCCTTTTATTGTTCTTATTGCTATTGCTTGTTCTCTGAATATACCCGCAAATTCGCCAAGTGTAAAAAGATTTGGTTTGACTTCAGCGGCCTCGGTTACCTTATTGACCCTTAATGCCTTGTTTTTTATCGTTTCATAGACAGAATCTGGAAAACCACCTGGTACATATACATCAACATTGGGATTTAGGCTTAAAAAATCTTCAAGTCCTCCTACATGACCATATCGATTATGAGATATAAATACGATCTCAATGTTTTCCGGATTATATCCCAACATTCCTAGATTTCTTAAAAGAATAGACCCGTCATTTCCTGTGTCAAAAAGAACAGAATAATCACCCGTCTGTATAAGACATGAAAAACCTTTCCCGGTCTTAAGACCATTGACCATGGAGACACTATCATAAAGAACCGTACAACTAACTTCCGACGGTTCAGAGTATGTATCAGGAATCTTCTGCATGGAATATTATTATAACTTGTTATTGTTATTATTAGCCAGAGATCTCATGTAAAACTTACTACCCGCATATTCCACTTCTCTAAGCTTTTCCTGAGATAGTAAATCCTCAATTACTCTCCAATTAGCATTGGCTTTCTCTAATAATTTTTCAACGGATTCTAACTTTAAGGGATGTACGGCGGCTATTCCAAGCAGATCTTTTTCAATTTCACCGGAATAGCCAAAATCGTTTCCTTCATAATCAATTAAATATTCTACCTGATCCATCTTTTCTTTAAAAATTTGAAAAGCTCTATTAATCGTTGATTCATCAGGTATTCTCACCCCTTTTTCCGCTGTCGGTCTTGTCGGGATTGCAACATATGCTCTATAAGGATGCAGTTCTGAAACAAACTCCGCAACGCTTTGGATGTGAAACGGGGTAGTATTAATACCATCAACCAACATAGTTACTGTCGTAAGTCTGCCATTATAGACAGCAGAAAAATGAACCATACTTTCAAGAATAGCCTCAAGGTTAAGACTTTTATGAGGACGATTTATCTTTTTCCAAATTTCTTTATCTGTTGTATCAATTTTTAACGAAACATAATCCGCTTTCATTAAATCATTTTGAATATCCCGATGCGTAATCAGTGAACCATTTGTGATCACAGCAACCTTGTAATCCAGTAGTTTCAACAAATCAATTTCATTACCAAGATTAATATCCAACGTTGGTTCACCATCCGGCATAAAAGTAAAATAGTCGATTTTCTCCCGGTTCTTTTTCAACCTTACCACTAATTCCTGGACATCCCCGAAAATATCTTCTGGTTTATAATATTCATTCCTTCTATGCTTTAATTCACTTGTTTTACCAACCTGGCAGTAAACACAAGCATAAGAACAATTCTTTGGAGGAATATTATTTATCCCTAAACTCTGTCCTAATCTTCTGGATGGCACTGGTCCAAAAGCTATCATTTTGAATTCCTTTGATGAGGTTTGATTTTTTCTTTGATATTAGGTTGTTCTTTCAATTGCTTTATGCTGCTTATGTGCATGGAAAATATTAATCATGCTTATTAATGAAATAACAATTCCTGTAACTAAAAGGTTATGTGTAGTGATGAACCCTGTAATAAAACCACAAATTAGAACCCATATCCCAAGGATGCCAATTGCTACACCTTCCCATTTTCTGACTAAAAAGAAACCTATAAATATAGCCAGAACACCAACTATAACCATATTAGCGGGACCTTGTAAAGCAGTTATTAATCCGGATATTATTAACCATAATCCTAATAATATATTAAGACAACCCTGCCACATTTTTATACCCTCCTATAATGTAAGACTGGAACATCGCTATTTAGTGAATCACTCTTTTGCCACATATCATAGAATCTATATTAAGTCTATTCAAAAATAAGGCCAATTCTCTATTTACCTTAATTGATTAATAATACTAACGTTATCCCGTTTATAGACAATTTGTATAAATTGCAGTAATGCAATCGTATGACCATTAATGTAACCTTTTTGCAATTTTACATTATAATACTTTAATTGTCCTTGATAATAATAAAGGT
>JADFUQ010000250.1 GCA_015222065.1 Bacteroidota bacterium | reverse complement strand
TCATGCCACAATACCTGATGTGGTCTCACATACGTGTTGTTGAAAACAATATCAATCCTACCGTCATTGTTAACATCGCCAAATGATATTTCAGGAGCATAATGATACCCAAAGATTATTTCACCTTCCGTTGTTTTTAACTCGACCGGCTCAGTAACTTCGGGCAGACCATTTTTATCAACACCTGTATTTCGATAGAAAAATACTGTGGCAATACCTGCCAGACCTATTGGTGTTTCATGGGTGCCATTATGGGACTTAACTCCGATAATATCTTTTTTACCATCACCGTCAAGATCTTCAACAGCCACAGCAGGAGCATAGGCATTGTGGGTTACTGCCAGTGCTGAATAATGTTTCGTCTCCTTGAGAATGGGCTGACCACTAATATCCCGCCGACCAGTATTTTTTAGAAACGTAAAGTAATTGCTGGATTGGAATAAATCCGCATTTTCCGGCATAGTGAAATGGTGTATTTCATCACGTTCCATGGAGACATAGAACAGGTCAACCAGCCCGTCCTGGTCCCAGTCAGTTGGACAAACAAAGTTGTAACGGGCATGGAGAAAACGGAATTCGTCGTCCTCAGCATCTTCGGGAATATAACGAATCCGGAAAAAATCCCTGACTTTTATTCCCTCATCATTTTCTTCGATTCCGGGATGAAACAATATTCCGTCATAGGGCCATCCGAAACGGTCGCTGTAGTGGTTTATGGAAAGGGCATCAGTAATGCCGCCGCCATTAAAATCAACTAAGAGATTCGTTGTCATGACATAGAGCGGTACAGATTCGGGGGTATTAAATAAAAGTTCATCGCCAACACCAATAGCAGGAATATACGAGCGGGGTTTTCGTGGCGAGTCAGATACGGTGTCAAACCAGATACGGAATTCCGTCATCTTTGGATTCTCGATGAGCCAGTACACCGTACCGGCAGTACCGTATTTGTAATGTTCACCTACACGATAATCCACTGGAATGAATTCACCTGATAACGGATCTTTGCCTTCGATTACTACTGAAAAACGATCGAACTTACCTGTAATATTCAGATCAGCTAACAAGTCCTGGAAATCAATATCCAGTGCACAGGGAGTGTTAGTAGTTTTTACTGTACTACTGTTAACTGTTACCGGTAAATAATAATGCGGATTTTCGGTTTTAGTCACTTCTTCCTCCACCAACCCCAGTCTCACATTATCTATATAAATATCCATTGGATCTGAATAGAGACCCACCCCGGAAACAGTTACCCTGAGTGATAGGGCATCTTCCGAAACATGTCCAATAGCTTTTATATGAAACCAATGTCCTTCTATTTGTGACGGCGGCGCCTTATCAACAGGAACAGCATCTTCAATCCAGGCATCTGCTACAACATAATGGATATTATAGTCCCTTGCTTCAGAGAGATAAACCTGTGGTGCACTTCTCAGAACTTCCTCCGATTTCCAGCCGTGGCGAATCTCCTTTGGATATCCGGCAATAAAGACGTCCATCCCGATAGCTACCTTATGCCCCCGCATTAAGGTAGTAAAGTAAGGATTGATTTTTTGATAAATCCAGGTATTTGTCAAACCACATGGCCACCAAACATCGGGTTTTGAAAATTGTAATGGAAGTTTTCCTTCTTCTTCCAGTCGGATTTGCTCCCTGTACCCCGGCCATGGACAGGGTTCTTCAAAATAAGCCTTTGTAAGTTGAAACCTGGCAGCATTTTTTCCATTTTTCACATGTTTGGAACTTAATGAAAAAACCGGGCTTTCCCCCTTAGGAGCAGGTGGCTGCTCAATATTCCATTGTAAAGGATGTTCTGCTTCATCCGGTTGTTCAAATCCGGGATTCTGTACAAAATTTGACCTGCTGAACTTATTCTCCATCAATTTTCGCGCTTCATAATCAATCCCCTTGACAAAAGCATTTCCAAAAAGCGCCACCCAGACCTCTGCAGGATTGTGAGGATTAAGGTCTATTGAATGATAGGTTCTTTGCCTCCTGTCCATCGAGGCTTTTCCCACCATTTCCCAGGTTTTCCCCTCATTCAGAGTGCGATATATGCCATAATTTCTTACTGCCGCGTAGATAATTTCAGGTGCAACCGGATTGATGCAAAT
>JADFUQ010000249.1 GCA_015222065.1 Bacteroidota bacterium | reverse complement strand
TACCCTGCAAACCCTCAAACCAACCCTAACGGGTTATTTTTATTTGTAGTAGTGTCTTTATGAAAGCAAGCTTTCAACAGTTACTACTACAAATAAAAACCCCGGCTGAAGCCGGGGTTGGTTTGAGGGTTTGCGGAGAAAGAGGGATTCGAACCCCCGGTCCGGGTAAACGGACAACGGTTTTCAAGACCGCCGCATTCGACCACTCTGCCATTTCTCCGCTGCAAAAGTAGAAATTTTTTGTAAACCCGTGTGTTTTTAGCTTACAAAAGATATTTATCAACAAATTGTTGATAAATTCTTAATAGATAGCCAGTTAGATGTAAATATCTGATATACAACACGATAGCTTCATGTAAGCCTCTCAAACCTCTATTATTCTTGAAAAACAGCCAAAAAAATTGTGAATTTATGTTAGGGATATTTGCTATACATGAGAAATAATCTATATTTGTAGGTAATTGAAACAAATCATAAAATTTTCTAACCTCTAAAAACAAATTTATTATGAACAAAGCACAATTAATTGATTCAATTGCAAACGAAGCTAATTTGACTAAAGCTGATGCTAAAAGAGCTCTTGATGCCTTTGTAAGTACAACAACTGGTGCCCTTAAAAAAGGAGATCGTGTTGCTTTAGTAGGCTTTGGTTCATTCTCTGTGTCAAAAAGGAATGCCAGAACTGGCAGGAATCCTCAAACCGGACAACCAATAACTATCAAAGCAAAAAAAGTTATTAAATTTAAGGCTGGTAGCGACCTTGCAAATGCAGTTCAATAAAAAAAATTGTCTTATTGGATAAGGGAGTGCTTTTGTGCTCCCTTTTTTTATTAATAATTTGCCTGAATACTAATAATTTTGAATGTTTTTTAGCCATGAATAGGAAAATTCGTAGTGAACTCATTCAATTCTTTTCAGATATGGTGACTCCTGAAAGAGAAAGGTTATTTCATATGGTGCTTCAGAATCGGACAAAATACATTACTGTTGTTTTGGAGAATTTCTATCAGTCACATAATGCCAGTGCAGTATTACGAAGTTGCGATTGTTTCGGTGTACATGATATACATATTATTGAAAATGGAAATAAGTATTCAATAAATCCTGATATTGCTCTGGGATCTTCGAAATGGGTTAGTATTATTAAGTATAACAAACTTGATGAAAATACATCGGTTTGTTATCAGGAATTAAGAAAAAATGGATATAGAATTATTGCTACTACACCTCATATGGGATCAAAGATGCTTGATGAATTCAATCTATTAAATGGGAAGATAGCACTGGTTTTTGGAACCGAACTTGAAGGACTTTCTAAATTTGCTCTTAAGAATGCTGATGAACACCTGAAAATTCCTATGTTTGGATTTACTGAAAGTTTTAATGTTTCAGTCTCTGCTTCTATTATTCTGTATAAACTTACCAGCGAATTGCGAAAATCCGGTATCGATTGGGAATTAACGAATGATGAAAAACAGGAAATTATATTGCAGTGGCTTCGACGATCAGTTAAGCGGTCAAAAATACTTGAAATAGAATTTTTGAAAAAAAATAAATCCTGATACCGAAATAAAAGGTATTACAATTATAAATAACATCTGTTTTTTATTACCTTTGATGAACGTAATGATTCTATTGATAAGGTGTTGTTTTTTTATGGTTAAAAGGCAAATTAACATAATAACTTATATATGAATTGTATTATAGTAGAAGATGATAAGCTTTCCAGAATGCTTATTGAAGAATATGTTGGAAGAACTGAAGGCTTTACTAAAGTTGAATCTTTTGAGAATGCTATTGATGCGATTAATTTATTGAAAGAAAATGACCAAAAAATAGATTTAATTTTTTTGGATATTGAAATGCCTGAAATGGATGGTATTGAATTCTTAAAAAGCCTCAAAAAACTGCCACAGGTAATTATTACTTCATCACGTGACAAGTATGCATTACAGGCTTTTGATTTTAATGTTACCGATTATTTGTTAAAACCGATTACCTATTCCAGATTTATTCAGGCAGTTGAGAGAGCTCAGAATAGAAAAAAAACAGAGACGAAGAATATTGAAAATAGCAGGGAGATTTTTATAAAAAAAGGCTCTACTCTTATCCGAATGAAATATGAAGATATTGTTTGGGTAGAAGCTCTGGAAAATTATATAATACTAAATACA
The DNA here is from genome assembly GCA_015222065.1 of Bacteroidota bacterium. GTDB lineage: Bacteria > Bacteroidota > Bacteroidia > Bacteroidales > VadinHA17 > JADFUQ01. Next base: position 5,393 of record JADFUQ010000249.1, on the reverse strand, counting down.
TTATATGAAAAGGTTACGATACATTTTACTATGAAAGCGATTGAAAAGAAATTGCCTTCAGATATTTTCATCAGGGTCCACCGTTCTTACATTGTTAATAAATCCAGGATCAAAGTAATAAAGGACAATTCAGTAGAATTGGGGTTTAAAGATGAAAACATAAATATCCCAATAGGTAAGTCCTATAAGGATCAGTTGATTAATGATATTAATCTCATTGTTAAGTAACTTCCTGTATATTCCTAACCTTTTCATCCATGACCTCACACAAACAGTTGTTCCTGAGACATTTTGGACAAACATCTGCTAATCCCCCCGCATTTGAAATTGAGAAGGCGCGGGGCATCTATCTTTTTACTCCTTCAGGGGAAAAGTATATTGATCTAATATCGGGTGTTTGTGTAAGTAATTTGGGACATAATCATCCTAAAGTCATTAAAGCTATTAAAGACCAGGTTGATAAGCATCTTCATCTAATGGTATATGGAGAGTTAGTCCAAAAACCGCAGATAGAACTGGTAAAATTACTAACTGACCATCTTCCGGAAACCCTCAGTTCAGTTTACCTGGTTAATTCGGGAAGTGAAGCTGTGGAAGGGGCTATGAAGCTTGCTAAGCGTATAACAGGTCGCCATGAAATAGTTGCCTTTAGGAAATCTTATCACGGTGGTACTCATGGGGCCCTCAGTATTCTTGGTGACGAATCGTATAAAGATGCTTTCCGTCCTCTTGTCCCATCAATCCGGTTTCTGGAATTTAACCGGAAAGATCAACTGGATCAAATTGGTTCTGAAACTGCATGTGTTGTAGTAGAACCGGTTCAAGCTGAAGCAGGTGTGATAGTGCCGGTGAATGACTTTTTGCCTAAACTAAAGAAGCGGTGTTTGAAAACCGGCACCCTTCTGATATTTGATGAAGTGCAAACAGGATTTGGACGAACAGGATCATTGTTTGCTTTCGAGCAATTTAAGGTTTTGCCTGATATTTTAGTACTTGCCAAAGCATTAGGGGGAGGAATGCCATTGGGTGCGTTTATTTCATCTTCTGAGAATATGTCTCAGCTAAAAACTAATCCCTCCCTTGGTCATATTACAACCTTTGGGGGTCATCCTGTTTCTTGTGTAGCAGCTCATGCTGCCCTGCAGGTACTCCTGGAAGAAAAATTGATTGCAGATGTTAACAGAAAGGGCAAGTTGTTTAAAAAACTTATCCGTCATAAGGCAATAAGAGAATTTAGGGGGATGGGCTTGTTTTTAGCTGTTGAGCTTAAATATCCGGATCATGCTAAACGACTTATCGAACAAGCACCTCGAAAAGGATTCTTGCTTGACTCCTTCCTGTTCAGATCTGATTCTTTCCGTATTACTCCACCTCTTAATATATCGGATGATGAAATAAGAATGGTTTCGAACCGGTTACTGGAATTGATTGAAGAAACTCAATAATTTATCTTATTTTTGAAATATGGTAACTGATTTTTTTAAGAATATTAAAAAAAAGAAGCTGGTCTTTATTTATTTTGTTGACCAGAACAGGGCTTTTTTTCCACTGGTTAAGGAAAAACTATCAAATGAAGAGAAATACAGGGTACATTTGTTCTCAACATCAGATGCTTTATGTGATCACCTGAAGACTTCAAATATTGACAACACTAGTATAAATATATTTTTCTTAAATACCGAAAATAATTATGATGGTACTTCAGAAAAAGAAAAATTGATTAATAGTGTAAAAAAAATTAAAAATATCTATCCGGATTTTAATGTATTTGTTCTTACTAACCAGAAAGATGTAAATATACATAACGAATTAATTACTGCTGGTACTATCGGAATCATTCCTAAGAATGACAGTTCTGTACTTAGGATTCTAAATCATGTTAAGGGTTTAATAAGCGAGAAAAATCTTGAAAAAAAGCGTAAAGCAAGAATTTTGCCTCTTAAAATTCTGTTATTCTTTGTTTTACTTATAATTATCATAGCAATAATTGCTTATTTCATACACCCTGAAATTTTTTATACCTGAAATAACCTATCTGTGACTATTTGTCAGGTGTTTTCTGTTGGCATATACTTTGTCAGGAGGATGGTGATTTTGATATAATTGTATAACTAAAAATATTGATAAAATGAGAAAAGGGAAAATTGATGTAAAAACAGAGAATATTTTTCCAATAATAAAGAAATTTTTGTATTCTGATCAGGAAATATTTCTCAGAGAGCTGGTTTCTAATGCTGTTGATGCTACCCAAAAATTTCAAACACTTGCTTCGGTGGGAGATTATAAAGGGAAACTTGGTAGTGAGACTATACGTGTAAAGCTTGATAAAAAGAAAAAAACTATAACTGTATCAGATCATGGAATTGGAATGACAGCTGATGAAATTGAAAAATTTATCAACCAAATAGCTTTCTCAAGTGCAGCAGATTTTTTGGAAAAATATAAGGATCAATCGGGTAATATAATAGGTCATTTTGGATTGGGCTTTTATTCTACTTTTATGGTATCTGAAAAGGTTGAGATAATAACCAGATCATACCAGAAAGGAGCGAAAGCTGTTAAATGGGTTTGTAATGGAAACCCGGAATTTACTATCGATGAGATTGAAAAGAAAACTATTGGTACGGATGTTATACTGCATCTGGATAAAGAATTAAAAGAATATCTTGAAGAATCAAAAATAAATGAACTTCTTAATAAATATTGCCGTTTCCTGCCAATTAAAATAGCTTTTGGAAAACAAAAAGAATGGAAGGACGGAAAAGAAATTGTAACCAAAAAAGATAACATAATTAATGATACTAAACCTGCCTGGACCAGAAAGCCTGTTGACCTGAAAGAGGAGGATTACAAGAAATTTTATAATGATTTATATCCAATGCAGGAGGCACCTCTTTTTAATATTCACCTTAATGTTGACTACCCATTTAATCTAACGGGAATTCTTTATTTTCCTAAAATAAAAAATAACATTGAGATACAGAAGAATAAGATACAACTGTATTGTAATCAGGTATTTGTTACAGATTCAGTTGAGGGAATTGTGCCTGAATTTCTGACTTTATTGCATGGCGTTATTGACTCACCTGATATTCCCCTTAATGTGTCAAGAAGCTTCCTGCAAAATGATCCGAATGTTAAGAAAATATCAGGCCATATATCAAAGAAAGTTGCAGACCAGTTGAATGATATTTATAAAAAAGAACGTCCCGAATTTGAAAAAAAATGGGACGATTTGAAATTATTTATTCATTATGGTATGATTACAGATGAGAAATTTTATGATCGTGCTGAGAAATTTACTTTGTTTAAGAATACCAATGGTAAGTTTTTTACTTTTAAGGAATATAAAGATCTTATTAAAGAGAACCAGACCAATAAGGATAAAACACTTATTTATCTTTATTCCACCAATGCTGAAGAACAATTCACTTTTATAGAAAAAGCTAATAAGAAAGGATATGATGTTCTTTTAATGGACGGACAGCTTGATACTCATTTCTTGAATCATCTGGAACAAAAATTTACTAATACACGCTTTGTTCGTGTTGATTCTGATGTTATTGATAAGCTTATTCAAAAAGATGATGTTTCTGAGTCTAAACTTACCGCTGAACAGAAAAATAATTTGTCTCCTGTTATTCAATCACAAATTCCCAAACAAGATAATTTTATCGTCTCTTTTGAAAACCTGAAAGAGGAAGAACATCCAATGACTATTGTCCAGTCGGAATTTATGAGGAGAATGAAAGATATGTCGGAAATGGGAGGTGGAATGAATATGTATGGTAATCTGCCTGACAGTTTCAACCTTGTTGTTAACAGTAACCATCCTTTGGTAATAAAAATTGCAGAGGAAATGGATAATATGGTTGGCGAAGATGTGAGAAAACTAAATGAAAAAGTCAAACCTTTAGAGGATAATAAATCTAAATTTGAGAAAGATCAGGAAGGTAAAAAGAATGAAGAAATAAAGCAGGAGGAGAAAGACAGGATTGAAGATCTGAAGAAAAAGATAGATGAATTGAATGATAAAAAAGGGAAAGTTCTTTCAGAATATGGATCCAAAAATAAACTGGTGAAACAACTGATTGACCTTGCCTTACTTTCAAACAATATGCTTAAAGGAGAGGAATTAAGTAAATTTGTTAAACGAAGTATAGATATAATGTAATGGAATAATGGAATAGTGGAATAATGGAATTATGGGAAGATAGAAGAAAAGATGGAATAATGGAATAAAGGGAATTTCCAACATTCCAACATTCCAACATTCCAATATAACTAAGTATTATCCTGAAGAACCTTATGTAATGTCTAAAATGTAAAAAGAATAATAATACAGGTTAAAAAAATGTACTAACCTCTTTTTTAAGATAATCAAGAGCGATTTTTGTTGGCTCTTTATCCATTTCCATAACTTTTTCAAGTATATACCGGCTGAATTCGATAGCCGGGGCACCTTGTTTTACATGATCTGCGGATGAATTGATAATTTTAATGGTGTTGAATTTTGCATTTTTGATTATCTCCCAGGCAGCAGGTGTCATATATACTTGTTGTGAAAGATTGTGATCAAATTCTGCTCTTATTGCATTAAGCATGGATGTTTGTATTTGCTTACTGGTCATTCCCTGCTTGCTGGTTCGCATAATAAGAGATTCAAGCGAAATTCTTTCAAGAAAAAGTATAACTCGCTCATATGCTTGCAGTCTGATAGGTGTGACGTTTTTCTGATTTTGAAGGATTATCTCATGTTTTCGTTTTTCCTGATCGTTTCGGATAAATGCTCTGATAAGAAAATAAGCTGTTAGAAAAACGATTAATGCAGGTAAAGTGTATTTTAAAACCTCGAGTATTTCCATATATTGTTATTTTATTTTGAAGCTGATTTACTATTATCCCGGTTATGTTGTACAATATTAATTATTTTTCAGTTTATAACTCAATTTTTTATCAAATTTGCATCTTACAATATGTCATATTAAATTCATGGTAGCTAATTAGTGCTTATGGTGAAGAAAAGTTGAGTATGGTGAGTAGGTGAGTAAGGTGAGTAGGTGAAAAAATGAGTAAGTGTGGTAATGAGGTATTGAGATAATGGGGTGAAGAAGGTAAAAGCTTCACGACTCATGATTCACGATTCACGATTCACGATTTTTCAATTTTAGGCACTTTAGACACTTTAGTCACTTCTTTATTTAGACACTGAATAGTTACAATTCAGGGAATTTATTATATTCGAAATAAAAACAAAGCAATCTAATACTATTGTATTATGAGTATAAGTATTATAGGCAGATCAATAGCAGAATCTGCAACGTTGCTGCTAAATGAAACAGCCGCAATATTAAAAGCTAAAGGTGAACCATTAATACATCTTGGTGGCGGAG
>JADFUQ010000023.1 GCA_015222065.1 Bacteroidota bacterium | reverse complement strand
TTATTTACCAGAACAGGATATTCTTAGTAGACGAAATAGTTCAGTAGTAATCTATGGCTTTTTATTACCAGAAAAGGTATTAAAATAATTATTCTTATCTGGTGAAAGGTTGCAAACATTATTCATCAATCTTACCACATTTATAGCCTTGATCTTTCAGTATTTGATTTATATGCTGAAATATGTTCTCATGGGCTTTCACGTTATTCTCCTTTTTTTCCACTTCCGTAGGTTGATATTTTGGCAGACCATAAGGTAATATGTCTACAATAAACTTCAGCTTATCCTTGGTATCAAGATTTTCAAACTCCTCCTGGAAATTTTCTAAATTTTCTGTCAGGAAATCTTTAATCATCTCTCTAAGTTCTCTATTTGCCTTATTTATAGCACCCTTCGGTCTTCCAGCATATGCTATGTTTAGGGGAGTATGTTGAGTATCAGGGCATAAAAAAACCCCCGGAAACCCCCGGAAACCTCCGGGGGACTTGTGGGCCCAGCTGGGCTCGAACCAGCGACCCCCTGATTATGAGTCAGGTGCTCTGACCAGCTGAGCTATGGGCCCGTTATAAGAAGTAAGAAGTAAAAAGTAAGAAGTAAATAGTAAAAAGTTAAAAGTAGGTGTGGGAAATGAGTGTGGGTGTGTGTGGTGTGTTATGTAAAAGAACATGATTTGATTTGGGACTGCAATATTACATAAATAGTAAATAATAAACAATTATTTAAAAGGCAAAAAGTCCTGTAGTACAGGCTTTACAAAATTAATCGATCTTTGAGACCGCTTTCAGTATTAACCTGATTACATTATCAACATTCTGATTGAATACTTTTAGTACTTCTTCCCATGAAACCGGTTTCTCATCTTTCTTCCATGTGTCATAATCTGTGCTCATAGCAATAGTAGCATATGGGATGCCAAGTTCATTAGCAAGAATCACTTCCGGGGCTATTGACATATTGATCACATCAGCGCCCCACATCCGGAACATACGGGATTCGGCACGGGTAGAAAAACGGGGTCCTTCTATTGTAATAATGGTTCCTGCAGAATGATGTTTAAGTTGCAATAACTTAGCAGAATTGATGATTATCTCCCTGAGATTATTATCAAAAGGATCTGCCATAGGGATATGTTTCAGGTCTCCTTCATTAAATTCTTTGAAAAATGTGATCTTCCTGTGGCGCGTAAAGTCAATGAACTGGTCGGGAATAACCACATCCCCCCTGCCTATTTCTTCTTTCAGACTGCCACATGCAGTGGTGGTAATTATATGTGTACATTCAACCTCTTTTAAGGCGTAGATGTTTGCCCTGTTATTAACTTGTGTCGGTGGAATAGTGTGTTTTCTGCCATGTCGTGAAAGAAGAACTATATCATTGTTTTCAATTTTTCCAATAAGAAGTGATGAGCCGGGTTCTCCAAATGGAGTGCCAACCTTCATCTCTTTTGCATTTTTGAGTATATCCGGATCTTCCAGACCCGATCCGCCAATGATACCAATCTTTGCCATGAAATTATATTATTGTATTTATATATGCTAACAGATATTTTCCTGCCTCATCCAGATCTTTACCAAAAGTAATTAATCCTTCTATATGACCTCCCATAACAATGATCTTTTTTTCAAAAGCATCTGTTTCTTTGAAAAGCCTGGTAACCTCGATAGCCATTTCAGGAGTTCCGTATTCAACTTCTTCTGATGTGGTAGGTACTTTATTAAGCAGCTTCTTCCAAAAGTTCAGGTTGTGAATATGAATAATGCCATTGATTTCAGGACAAAACTCATAAATCACGGCATGTGTTAGTGATTCAGAAGAAGCCTTAATTAATCCTGAGCAATTTACTCTGTTATTTGAAATACTGTAGTCGGTTACTTTTGAATAATGTTCTGCATTTAATTTTTCCAGGTTTCCTGTTGAAGATCCGGAAATAATAAACCGGGTGGATGGCTTTGTCCGTAAGCTGATATTTCCGAAACCTGTTCCATCCGGAGTTGCACCGATCAGATTCAAGTCATATAAAATATCACGCCAGGTGTTCAGTTTTATTAACTCCCCGGCAGAAATAACCGGAGGACTTTTATTCCAGTCACAGATAAATTTTATATTTCCATCCCGGTTATTATTTTTCATTTGCAGGGAATAATTTCAGGATATCATCCCGGTTAGCTTTACATGTTCCTTTTTCCGTTATCAAACCGGTAACAAGGTGTGCAGGAGTAATATCAAAACCATAATTCAATGCCGGTGTATTCTCAGGAGCAATTCTTACATCAACAGAATGATTATCATGCCAGCCTTTTACGGTAAGTACTTCTTCAGGGTCTCTTTTTTCAATAGGTATTTGGGCGGCATTTTTTAATGTCCAGTCGATTGATGTTGATGGAAGAGCAACATAAAATGGAATGTTATTGTCTTTTGCAGCCAGTGCTTTCAGGTAGGTTCCGATCTTGTTGGCAAAATCACCATCCGGAGTCATACGGTCGCTGCCAACGATCACCATATCCACCGATCCTTCCTGCATCAGTTGCCCGCCTGTATTGTCAGCTATCAAAGTATGCGGAACGTTATGCTCACTAAGTTCCCATGCGGTAAGACGTGCCCCCTGATTCCTGGGACGTGTTTCATCCACCCAGACATGCAGGTTAATACCTTTATTATGAGCCATATAAATTGGGGCAGTAGCTGTTCCGTAATCAATGCACGCCAGCCAGCCGGCATTGCAATGGGTAAGAATATTTACATGGCGGTCCTTTTTGTACCCGGCCATATTTTCAATAAGCGGTAATCCAAAAATTCCGATTTTCCGGCTGTTTTCAAGTTCTTCATTTTTCAAGCCGATGGCAGTTTGTAATGCGATTTTTATTTGTTCATCAGGCAAATTGCTTTTTTTAATGCTTTGAAGCATCCGGTTTACTGCCACAGCAAGATTTACAGCAGTTGGGCGGGCTGATTTTAGTTTATTGGCGATCCTGGTAATTGATTGATTTGCCTGGGTCTCCCTGCCATTCAGCAAAGCAAGGTAAATCCCGAAAGCTGCTGTTACACCGATCAATGGGGCTCCACGCACCGCCATGTTACGGATAGCCATATAAACATCATCAATAGTTCTCAGTTCAAGAATTTGGAAAGAAAATGGCAGATATCGCTGGTCTATAACCTTAACAACTGAAGGATCAGTACTATCAATCCAGATGCTGTGATAATGTTGCCCCTTAACTTTCATTTAAATAACAGGTTAAGCGAATAATTTCTTAACTTTACGAATAATCAAATGTAGTAAATAAGGAATTAAAATGATTAAATGATTAAATGATAGAATGATTAAATGATTAAATGATAGAATGGGGAAATGGGAAGAGGGGAAGGATGAATCGTGAGTCGTGAAGAGGAAGAAAGAAGAGTTTAAGGTTCAAAGATCTTAACTCGTAACCCGTAACTCGTAACAATTTGGAAAAATGTAAAATGTAGAATTTTGAATTTTGAATGATGAAAGGAAAAGGGAACTTACTTAGAAATATCATTTTTGATCTGGGTGGTGTATTACTTGAGCTGGATGTTCAGAAAACTTTTGATGCCTTTGGAGAAATGGGGTTGAGCAAAGAAATAATGATGGAGAAATATAACAGAGAAGAAAATTTCTTTATTCAATTTGAAAAAGGTCAGATCTCAGCAAATGAATTCAGGGCATCTCTCAGAACAATGATGGGCAACTCTGTATCAAATGAAAAAATTGATTATGCATGGAATGAAATGCTAAGAGGGTTTAAAATAGATACGATAAGATTATTGTCTAATTTATCAGGGAAATACCCACTTTATCTGCTAAGTAATACCAACGAAATACATTTGCCTTTTTATTCTGAACAGTTTCGGGAAAAATCAGGTGGAACAACGTTCCAAAAACACTTTACAGAAACTTATTATTCGCACATAATAGGAACACGAAAACCTGAACCTGCATCATTCAGATATGTTTTGAATGATGCAGGTATCGAACCAAAAGAAACTTTGTTTATTGATGATTTTGAAGAGAATTGTGTTTCTGCCAGAGAAACAGGTCTGGTTGCACATCAGTTTAAACCGGAAGAAAACCTGGGGGAGGTTTTAGGAAGATATGGAATGGTGGAAGAATGGGAAGATGGAAGAGTGGAATAGTGGAAAGATGGAATGGTGGAAATAAGAGAATTGTGATGCAGTGTTGCAGTGTGAAGAGGGACGAAGAGACGGAGAGAGGGAGCGAGGGAGCGAGGGAGCGACTGAGAGATGAAGAGAAGAGGCGAAAAGAAGAAAAGGAGAAGAGAGCGGTGAGAGATGAGTTGTGAGTGAAGAGTGTTCGCCAAGCGGGACCCAGCCTGCGGATAATCCGTAACCCGTAACATCGGAATGCAGTGATGGGTGTGTCGGATTATAATTCCCTGTTATTATATATCCGTATCGGTAAATGATATGGTATAGTTTCCGTTACCGGTTTCTCCGAGCGTTGCACCTACCCGGAGGTATCTGCTCATACTTCCTCCGGAGCCATTGCCAACGGATGCCTGGAGAATTTGTCCAGGTGTGCCTTCGGTTTCTTCAACAACAACCGACTGGTCTTCGCTAAATATTTTGTAGTTCATCTTTATGTCATCAGCAGTTGGAGTGAGAGTAAAATTCACTATTTTATTTAAATTGACAAGAAGAATAAAAAATTCAAAATCACCATATTGATCAGCATCTGAAGCATTAACGAGAACTATACCGGTAATATCTTCTGAAGGATAAGATGGAATTATGCGAGCATTTTTAAAAGTATCATCAGGCTCATTAGAATCGTTGGCTTGAAGAAGGGTTATAGTAATTTTATATTTCCCTTCCTGCTCACTGTTTTTATCATAAATTTCAATATAGTACGAACTGGTTCTTGTAGTTAGGGTGATGTTCATATTAATTCCTGCATTGCCGGTAAAAGAGCCAAACTGGTTACCCTGGCTGTCATATAAAACAACAGTCAATTCCATTTCTTCAGTAAGATTCTTTATTTCAATACCGGCTTTATCAATGATCCCGTTTGTTTCAACTGAAAAGGAATACCAGTCATGATCTCCTTTGGCAATAGAGGCATTAACCTGCTCACCAAGGGTGAGTCCAAAAGCTTCATCCCTGCTGTTATTGGGTTCAAGATCATCTTTAAACGGATCTTCTTTTTCACAAGTTGACAAGGTTAATAAAACGGGAATTGCCAGGATTATCCAGAATATATTTTTTATTCGTATCATAACAATTTGATTTTTTCCGATTTTTTTCAATAAACTTATATAAAGATATGTTAAAGTAATAAAACAATCAATTTTTTATTGGACTTAATACTCCGAAGCACCAATAAGTCGGCAATCTTCAGTTGGCAGTCCGCAACCTGAAGAGTTGGACTATTTTTACTTTTTTACACACAGATAAGTTTCTAAATCCAATTGCCATTGTGTAATAATTGTTTGATTATTATTTGCTTTCTTGTGGACTGTGGACTGTGGATTGCTGACTATTAACTAATTATTTATGAAACCTGAAAATTATCCGCTGGCGGATTAATCAATTTGTGAAACTATGTTCTTTTCGCAAATCATGGATTTTTCCAATCGCCGTTCTCTTTTATAAGTCCGACTAATTCATAAACTGCATCTTCTGAAGGGATGTTTTTTCTTACGACTTCTTTCTTTTTGTATAGAGTAATTTTCCCTTTGCCTGCTCCAACATAACCATAATCAGCATCTGCCATCTCTCCCGGGCCGTTCACAATACATCCCATCACTGCTATTTTAAGTCCTTTAAGGTGACCTGTTGCTTTTTTTACCCGTGCAGTTGTTTTTTGCAGATCAAAAAGAGTCCTGCCGCATGAAGGACATGAGATAAATTCAGTTCTACTGATCCTGACCCTGCTTGCCTGTAACAAACCGAAAGATGCAGAAAGAGTTTGTTCCTGAGTTATATTCTTCTCATTAATTAACCATATTCCATTACAAACATTTTCAAGAAAGAGAAGTCCCAAATCCCCTGACATTTTAATAATAAAAGTCTCATGATCTTTCTCATTGTAGGTCTTTTTTATAATTAATGGGTTGCGGGAGTTATGTTTATGGTAATAGTTAAGAAATTCATAAAAGACGGAAGGTTCCTGGAGAGGTTGAAGTTCCAAAATAAAAATAAAATTCTTTCCTTTGGCGGCTGAAATTATCCTTTCCGGGTTAGTGGCAGGTTCAATCTTCACAAAATTCAGATTTTGATCTTTTAGACATGATGTCAAAAATTCATTTGTTGTGAGCAAGGGGAAAAGATTATTCCGGTTGTTTTGATGTTTTAACCAGAGAGCATAAGGAACTATCAATTTGATATCCAAAGAATGGGTTTCAATTTCTGTTTCTTTTTCAACAAAGAAATAATCGGGCATATTTTCGACAATATCATTATTAACGGGGTGGGAAAAGATTACTACAGGAACAGAATTGCCGCCAATATTTTTTACGTTGTTAAATAAGGTGCCGGACATTTTGTGAATAAGTGAGAAAAACAATCTTTTTTGTACAGAAACCGGATGCTTTCTGGTAGAGAAATTCTCAGCAATATTTATGGCTGCCGGAATTTCTTTTTCAGGGTCTTCTGTAAGCGATACCCTGATAGTATCGCCGATACCCTCATTTAGTAAAGTTCCTATACCCACAGCCGACCTTATTCTTCCGTCTTCTCCATCACCGGCTTCAGTAACACCCAGGTGCAGGGGATAGTTCATCTTTTCCTGTTGCATAGTTTTTACAAGAAGCCGGTTGGCTTTTACCATTTCACGGGTATTGCTGGATTTAAGTGATACAACCAGATTAATAAAAACTTCCTTTTTACATATCCTTAAAAACTCCATAGCCGATTCAACCATTCCCTCCGGAGTATCTCCATATCGTATCATTATCCGGTTAGATAATGATCCATGGTTTACTCCAATCCGTATTGCTGTACCATTATTTAAACAAACATTCAAAAGAGGCAATAACCGTTGTTTGATTTTCTCCTTTCCCTGATTATATTCCTCTTCAGATATGGAAGATGGAGGATTTTTCATTTGTTTATCTGCGAAGTTACCCGGGTTAATACGCACTTTATCAACATTCCCGGCTGCTATTCCGGCAATACCCGGACTAAAATGAACATCGGCGATAATTGGAGTTGAATATCCTCTGTTCCTTAGTTCACTGCAAATCAGCGCCAGGTTTTTTGCCACATTTTTGTTCTGGGCAGTTATCCGCACATAGTCAGCCCCTGCTTTAATGATCCTGATACACTGTTTTACAGTTGCAGCAGTATCCATAGAATCAGTGTCAGTCATAGACTGAATCCTGATGGGATTATTCCCTCCCAATGGTACATCACCAATATATACTTCACTGGATTTCCATTCAGGATTTTTCATTGATTAATGAATATTAGGCTAAGGCTAAGTTTTTTGATTACACACATTAACCTTTTTTCTATCATTAAGCCTTTCTTTTATTTTATATCAATTATTATGTTTTTTTAATTTTTCTCTTTCTATAAATAAATTAAATCTTTATTTGTCATTTCAAATAATAATTACTTAAAATCCTAAAACCCTTTATCTTCCTTAGCCTTAGCCTTTTCTAATAACCAAAATTAGTATAATAATAATCAAACATTACTTTTTTAATTAATTTGCAAAGCTATGTCCTTGAGACTTATTAAATTTGAAAAACTTTTCAATGCATTTAATGTTATACAAATATACTGTATTAGATAGAAGAAAATTAATTTTCAGCATTATGAACCCAATAAAAAATTTTAAACAAATGAAAAACATTTTGAAAAGAATCAGTATTCTTATCGCCTTGCCAATATTATTAGTTACCTGTAATCAAAAAGCAGACAATAAACTTCCTTCCAATGTGATGGAGGTGCTTGAAATGGCAGGGACAAACCGCTCAGAGCTTGATGAGGTGATTAATTATTACAATGATGCCGGAGATACACTTAAGCAACAGGCTGCTTATTTCCTTATAGGGAATATGGCTGATAAGGAATATATCACCTATGCTGTTGCCGATTCATCTGAAAAAGAAATCGGATTTAAGGTGTTGGATTACCCTGATTATAAAACCCTTTCAGAGGCATGGGATTCCATTACGAAGGTGCGTGGTAAACTACATCAGAAACGTACAGGTGTTTTTCATGATTATGAAAAGATCACCGCAGAATACCTGATCAGGAATATTAACATGGCGTTTGACGCGTGGAATAAACCATGGGCTAAACATTTAAATTTTAATCAGTTTTGTGAATATATACTGCCATATCGAAGCACGAACGAACCTCTTGAAGACTGGCGGACATTGCTTACAGAGAAATATGCATGGGTTAACGACTCCATGGCAGATCCAAATGATCCCGTGGAAGCTTGCAGATGGGTCAATAATGATATAAAATCGTGGTTCAGATTCGATCCCCGGTATTATGAGCATAACACCGACCAGGGATTAGAAGAGATGATGAAGGTAAAAATGGGTCGTTGTGAAGACATGACCAATCTTGCTATTTATTCCATGAGGGCTATGGGTATTCCCGTGACGAGTGATTTTACACCCTACTGGGCAAAAACAGGTAATAATCATGCCTGGAATACTATACTTAATAATGAAGGTAAGGTTGTGATTTTTATGGGTGGGGAATCAAATCCCGGAGATTATCGTTTAAACCAGGTAAAAGCCAAGGTTTACAGAAAAACGTTTGCCAAACAGGATGAAAATCTGGCAGCCCTTTTGGAAGAAGGAGAAAAAGCACCTAAATATATTAATCGTAGTAGTATAGTGGATGTTACATCAGAATATATTCCTGTGGCTGATGTTGAACTTACTCTTGAAAAAAAGGTTCCTGATGGCGAAAAATTTGCCTATATCTGTGTTTTTAACACCGGTGAATGGAAGGCAATCCACTGGAGCAGTATTGATGATGAAGGGAAAGTGATTTTTACCGGTATGGGACTGGACATTGCTTATTTGCCTGCATTTTATATTGACGGGAATATTGTTCCGGCTGGAAAGCCTTTTATTCTTGATAATAATGGGGATGCAGTTTATGCCAAACCTGATACTGAAAATCCTTGCACACTGGAGCTGATATCCACTACCAAAAGGATAACTAAAAATACAACTGATAATATTGAGAAAGTTTTTTTAAAGGAAGGGGAGACCTATGAACTGTTTTTCTGGGATGATGGATGGATATCGTTTGGGAAAAAGAAGACGGGAGGAAAACCTCTGGAATTCAAAAACGTTCCTTCCGGTGCCCTGTACTGGCTGATTAACACAAAACCTGCCAAAGACCGCCCGGAAAGGATTTTTGTTTTTACAAATAAGGGAGAACAGGT
>JADFUQ010000248.1 GCA_015222065.1 Bacteroidota bacterium | reverse complement strand
CGAGAAACACATTATATGGTGTGATATCGAAAAGATCACCGATATCACTGTTTAATGAGAAATCTCCTGTGGGATCAAACCCATTCATGCTTTGTGACCAGACTAGAAAAATAGTTGAACCGGGAATATATTCCCACCGGGCAACAAGATTTGAACGGAACTCTTTAACGTTGAAATCCGGATCATCCCAGGAATAATCTTCCACAGAATCAAGATCCTCATCTATTGCATAATAATCATCATCGTTATAATAGGTAATTTCATCACCTGAAAAAGTATGGAAACGGTCTGTGTAATCATCAGCAAGATTGTTGGTAATGCGTTTGAAATCGGAATATTTACCTGCTGCAAAAAATGGTTGTCCCCAGTATTGTATTGTCAGATTAGGAGTTAAGCTGAGATTCAGCCGTAAAGACATTCCCAGGACTTTCTGGTTTATACCGGCAAAAATATATCTCTCTTCATCATTGAAATATTGTGTGGTGATATACTGCATATCTCTTCTATTGATATTGTAATTTGGGTGCAAACTGATTGATAGTATTTCCAAAGGTTTGTATGTGGCTTGAAGCGAGTATGTGTTCAATTCACTTGAATTATATCTTCCCCGGTTGTTTGACATCATAAAGTCAAAAGATAACTTTTTACGGTTATCAGATCGAATTGAGATATAATTGTTGAAACTGCCTGGCATTTTCATAGAAGGGCCACCTCTAAGCAGGGAATTTGATATACGTTGACCCTGCAGATTTATTCCTGTTGACAGGCTCCAGTAGTTCTTAAATTGGGTGCGGAGGTTAATATTTCCTCCGTTTATACTATTAACCAATCCAAAGTCCCAGCCTCTCCATTGGTTGAAATTAACTGAGAAATTCCTGAATATACTGAATGGTTCCCATATGCGATATTGAGCCCATGCAATTTGTATGATCTCATCTGTAGAACGCAGAAAACCAACATCATTAATTTCAAGTCCGGGTGATTTCCATATCAGGAAAACACCATAATTAAAATGTCCCCCTCCGGTTTTCATAAACTGGAGCCGGCCACCGTGTCCCATAAGACTTGTACGTGTTGAATCAATGGACAAATAGTCAGCATCCGGTCGTTGAAAATAACGTGCTGAAGATTCCTGGGTCCGAAGCAATGCCTCGGGTGTTCCGTTTACCTGGCTTAAAAAGAATTTGCCGGAGATACTATATGTCCGGTCTTTCCACTGGTGCATAAAGTCAAGTCCGCCTGTGTAGGCTGAGTTATGAAGATATTTGAGTGAATCTGATTTAATATTACGGTTTGTTGCAGTGAACATTCCGCCAATGATAGTATTTCCTTTATTATAATCCTTTTGCAGGCGTGTAACGAAATAATTGGTAAGCGGTTCAACGGTTTCAAATCTTCTTTCACCCTCGAGATCAATTTCTGCCTGTTCTTCAGCCGCGACACTTTCCATTATGCCTATTGAAAGTCCGTTTTTTGTTTTACCCGAAAGTTTGGCTGCACCGAGAATGGATGTGTTACCAGGAATTTCTGTATATTCTTCCGATTCAAGGTAGGGATAATGATGAGGACGCCTGCCTATCCTTCTTGAATAAAAAAGGTTTTCTGAAGACATATCACCATCACCTATCATAAGATTGTATGAATAGATACTTTTTCCCTCAACGAAAAATGGACGTTTTTCTTCAAAAAATGTCTCATATGCCGTAAGATTCACCTCTGACGGGTCTGCTTCAACCTGTCCAAAGTCAGGATTAACTGTAAAATCGAGCGTCAGGTTGTTCGTGATACCGATTTTACCATCTAAACCGGCGGATATATTTCTTGATTTACCTGTAGCGAAGGGATTGCCTTCGGTTTTCTCAAATCGTTCAGCCTTTGCAACAGTATAGGGGGCTATCTCAATCTGTCTTTTTGGTTCAAGATCATTCAATCCATGCAATTCGCCCATAAGATGTACCCAGCCAGGGGCGTTTTGAGGTATATGCTGCCATATCGAAAGTTCTTCTTTTCTGAACAACATCCTGGCTACCTGTAATCCCCATTTTTGGTTGCCACTTTTATCAAAACGTAATTGCGAAAGAGGGATCCTCATCTCAGCAGTCCATCCTTCAGCATCAATATTTGTATGAACATACCAAATAGGGTCCCATGTCATATCTTCATCCTGACCATCATTGGTCATTATCATATCAAATTTTACTCCGGCAGCACTAACAAGAAAGGTGAATGCGGTACGAAGATCAAAATAGCTGTCAACCTGGATCCCAACAAAATCACCATCAATCTCATCTCTCCTTGTCATTCTGGTTCCGATACTGTCAGGATAACTGTCGTAGGCTCTGATTGCGACATATAAATTATTGTCGTCATACAATATCTTGAAAGATGTTTCCTGTGATGGTTTGTTCCCGTCGTGAGGTTCAGATTGCTTGAATCCGCTTTGCCATTTCACAAGATTCCAGGCTTCATCATCCAGCAGACCATTAATAACAAGATCGTTCTTTACTCTTTTAGTTTCATATACTCTTTTACCATCAATGTATTTATTTGCAAATAAATTGCAACTCAATAAAGTAGTTAAAATAACTAAACCAATCGCTTTTTTCATAAATCTTTCGCAATTTTCAAGTTTCAATGGCTTACTCCGGGTAATTCTTTTTGTATTAATTATGGTTCCTGGTTATAAAATAGACCTATACTTGTATTCAATAAATATGCCAATGATTATAAATAAAACAAAATCAAGATAATAGAAAATATAGCATATTTGAAAATTAATTATTACTGTACGATATTGAAACAAATCATGTTCATTTCCGAACAATATATTTCCAGATGGATCCTTTATTCAGACGATATAAAAGTTAAACTGTTACTAATAATTTTGTTGTTTTATTAAATGATTTTCGTAACTTGATTTTAATTATTATTATGAATATTTTTAATCGGGGTAAATGGAATTATTATTACACATTAAAGAAGCGGTGAGATTTGAGTTGTGAGTAGTGAGCAAAGAGCAAACGGTGTAACTTATAGACTTAGTGACCGAGAGACGTGGAGACGGAGTGACGAAGAGGTAGGAAGCAGGGAGTAATAAGAGGTCATTAAGTGGTTTATAACTTAACACGCAACAGTATGAAAAACCCTGCCAGAGTGCGCCGGCAGTGCTCCTGGCAGAGTCTGAAATAAACTAAAGATAGTTAAGGTTGAGAAACATGAAAAACAGGATTATTTATGCAACCTTTTACTATAAATACTGGTCACTATTAAATAGCAGTACAGAAACAAATTCCAGATGCTTAATTTAAGCCGATCAGGTATAAAAATTAAAATATTTATAAAGCGTTATTAATCAATAAATTCATTAACTATGAAGCGCAAAATTCTACTCTTTCTGCTAGTACTTCCGTGTTTTTCCTTAACCTGGGGACAGGTGCAATTAACTCCAACTGTAATTTCTTCTGCTGGCGGATATACTGAAGCAGATGATATCAGTCTTGCCTGGACTCTGGGCGAACTTGCTGTGTCAACACTGTCAACCACTGATATGGTCCTTACACAGGGTTTTCAGCAGCCGTTTCTTTTGGATATTGGAAATGCAATAGATGACCCGGAATTTAACTGGTCGGTTAATGCATATCCAAATCCGGTGTCTGAAATCCTGAATCTCAGGTTTAACCTGGATAAGACAATGGACCTACAGCTTGAACTTTATGATATCACCGGTAAGAAGCTTACAATAAAAAAGCTTCCTTCAATTATGCCCGGCGGTATAGAAACCCTCGATTTTTCAGGTTTCAGGGATGGAATTTATATTTTGAAAATAACAAGCGAAAAGCAAAAAATAAGGAAAATATATAAGATACAGAAACAATAATTTGATAGCTTTTTCATAAATGACCTAATTATTTTTATATAAATCTTTTGAATAATGAAATGATGCACTTCATTCAAATAATACACCAGGAAAGGTAATTTGAAGTGCATCTTTTTTTACTATGAGCTATTTATTATCCGCTTCTTACAAGGAATTGTTGAATTAATAAGATAAAACGTATCATATCAAAAACTTTTCAGCCATGAAAACAAAAACCTTTTTCACTTTTATCCACAGTGAAATATGCTCCTTCATTGGTAAAATTTTTTCGTGCCTCAAATTTCGCAGGGTAATCGTCGCATTTCACGTGGCAAGCTTTTTCTTTTTGTCTTTTATCTTTACTTACTCCCAGGCGCCAAAAAGCTTTAATTATCAAGCAGTTGCTCGTGATAATACCGGGCAGGTACTAAAATCACAGGCATTAAATGTTAAGATAGGGATAATGTCAGGGAGTGCAACAGGTACACTTCAGTGGGAAGAAATTCATGAGGTTACCACCAATGAATTTGGTTTGTTTACCCTCAGGATTGGGACTGAAATAAAAACCGGTGGTGAAGCCCCGGAATTTTCAGCTATTGAATGGAATTCTACAACGCATTTTCTTAATGTACAGGTGAATAACGGAAGCGGCTATGTGGATATGGGAACAACCCAGCTTCTTTCAGTACCATATGCCCTGAGTGCAAGTTCGGTGTCTGATCTGAAGAAATTACATATCCTTGGTCCTGCTGATCAACCAGCCGATTCGGCTATGTTTGAAGTGAAGAATAAGGATGGACAAATAGTGTTTGCAGTTTATAATGAAGGAGTCAGGATTTATGTAGATACTACAGGTTCAAAAGGCCCCAAAGGCGGATTTGCTGTTGGTGGATTTAGTGCCAGTAAGGCTACGCCTCAGGAATATTTGCGTGTAACACCTGATAGTGTGCGTGTTTATATTGATGAGACAATAAGCAAAGGTCCTAAAGGAGGATTTGCAGTCGGTGGATTTAGTGCCAGTAAAGGTTCTACTGACCTGATGCACCTGAATAAGGATAATTATTTTATTGGTCATAACAGCGGTTCAAATATCACAACAGGAACATATAATTCATTTTTCGGATACCAGGCAGGAATGACTAACAGCACAGGTAGCAATAACGTGTTTCTTGGTTATAAAGCCGGTACTGCAAATGTTGGTGCAAGTGAAAATATCTTTATAGGGAATGAAAGTGGTTTAGGTAATACATCAGGATCTCATAATTCATTTATCGGATACCAGGCGGGCAGAAATGCTGATGGCGGGCATTACAATGTTTTTTTAGGTTCCAATGCCGGCTACAATAACACCAGTGATTACAATGTTTTTATTGGCGATAAAAGCGGTTATGCTAATACTTCGGGACATTACAATGCATTTGTTGGTTATCTGAGTGGTGAAAATAATACAGAAGGAACCTATAATTCTTTCTTTGGCTACAGAACCGGGAGAAATAATACCGAGGGAGACTGGAACGCATTTTTTGGTTTTCAGGCAGGATACAACAATACTTTAGGGGAATATAATTCATTTTTTGGTCCGAATAGTGGGTTCTACAATACAATTGGACAGAACAATTCGTTCCTTGGATATTACTCGGGATTCAGAAGCAAAACAGGATCAAATAATACATTTATCGGATACCGGGCAGGTTATTCCGGAACAGATGCCTCAGGTTCGGATAATGTGTATATAGGTGTTAATACAGGAGAGAGTAATACTACAGGACATGATAATATTGGAATCGGGAATTTAGCCGGTAACAGCAACACTGAAGGGAATTATAATGTTTACATAGGGACTAATGCCGGAACATCAAATCAAACTGCACATTATAATACAATGATTGGATACCTGGCAGGAGAAAACACCATAGAAGGATTCAATACAATGGTTGGTTACAAAGCGGGTCAGAGTAATAATTCTGGTGACAGTCAGGCTCTTTTCGGATACAGGGCAGGGTGGCAAAATACAGGAAGCAGAAATACTTTTATCGGGACTGAGGCAGGATACTACAGTGGTTCCGGCGGTTATAATGTTTATGTTGGAATAGCGGCAGGCAGGAGTTGTACAGGACATAATAACGTTTTCCTTGGCAAGTATGCCGGCTATGGAGAGAGCGGTGATAATAAACTGATTATTGAAAATAATTATACCGGCAGCGATAATGCTAATAATGCTTTGATTTACGGGGAGTTTGAT
>JADFUQ010000247.1 GCA_015222065.1 Bacteroidota bacterium | reverse complement strand
TCCATGACTTTAAACACAAGTGTTGTTTCATCAAAAGGGAATCCTTCTGTAACACCCGGTTTTGCTAAACAATAGTCTCTGAAAATTTCAATGTTCATGTTAGTTAATTTAAAGTGCTAACCGAATTTTAAAGCGTAAAAAAGGATTTTGCGAGGAACGAAGTGACGACGCAATCTCCCAAGAACAACCAGAATGCTTAATAAACAGACTATCATAAGCCTTAGGAAAAGCCATAACAGATTGCTTCGCCAAGTCGCCCCCTCGCCCCCTCTCTTAGTGCCCTCTCTTAATTCTTCCTTCTTACTACCTACTATTTACTTTTTACTTCTTCTTTCTCTCCTTCCTTCCTAGTGCCTCAGCGTAGGGTAAAAAGCATCGTCAATATGTTTAAGCTTATATTCGTGCTCATTTAAAAAAACCACAGTTATTATATCAAATCTAACTTCCAGCTCGATATCATATTTATTAACATATGCATTGGCAGCCTGGATAAGAAATCTCTGCTTTTTCATATTCACAGCATCCCTTGGATTTTCCTGAAACCCAACCGATCTGGACTTAACCTCAATAATTACAAGAAAATCCTCTTTTTCAGCAATTATATCAATTTCCTTCTTTCTAAAGTACCAATTTCGTTCAAGTATCCTGTATCCTTTTTCAGTGAGGTAGTCTATTGCAATTTGTTCCCCCTTTTTTCCCAGATATTGCTGTATTGTCATAATCTACTGGTTACTGGTTACTGGTTACTGGTTTCCGACTTTTTTTCGACTCTTCGACTTTTCAACTTTCTTTACTCCAAAAATATGATTTTCTTGGTTATCTTTGTTTCAATTTGCATATTTTTAAAATAAACCGGTTTTGATGAAAGAATATAAACGTTTCCTTATTACTTCGGCATTGCCTTACGCTAACGGACCTCTTCATATCGGGCACCTTGCCGGTGTTTATGTTCCTTCGGATATTTATACCCGCTATTTACGGGCAAAAGGGAAAGATGTTATTTCAATCTGCGGGTCGGATGAACATGGTGTGCCTATTACTCTGAAAGCGCGAAACGAAGGGGTTTCTCCTCAGGATATTGTCGATAAATATCATTCATTGAACAAGAAATCATTTGAAAAATTCGGAATTGATTTTGATATTTATTCAAGAACTTCATCTAAAATTCATCATAAAACCGCTTCTGAATTCTTTAAAAAACTTTACGATAACGGAGATTTTATTGAACAGGAAACGGAGCAATATTATGACAATGAAGCAGATCAGTTCCTTGCCGACAGGTATATTACAGGAACCTGTCCTCACTGCGGGAATGAAAATGCCTACGGAGACCAGTGTGAAAAATGCGGAACGTCACTGAATGCAACAGATCTGATCAATCCAAAATCAACTATAAGCGGAAGTGAACCGGTTCGTAAGAAAACCAGACACTGGTACCTGCCACTGGATAAATATGAGCCGTTCCTGAAGAAATGGATCCTGGAGGACCACAAAAACTGGAAAACCAACGTTTACGGACAATGTAAATCATGGCTCGACACCGGTCTGCAACCCAGGGCTGTTAGCCGCGACCTGGACTGGGGTGTTCCTCTCCCAATTGATAATTCCGAAGGAAAAGTAATGTATGTCTGGTTCGATGCCCCGATAGGATATATTTCGGCTACCAGAGAACTGACAGATGACTGGGAAAAATACTGGAAAGACCCTGACACTAAAATGGTGCATTTTATCGGTAAGGATAATATTGTTTTCCATTGTATTTTCTTTCCGTCAATGCTCAAAGCCGAGGGTAGTTATATTCTGCCTGATAATGTTCCGGCTAATGAATTCCTTAACCTCGAGAAGGATAAAATCTCTACCTCCAGAAACTGGGCAGTATGGCTTCATGAATACCTGGAAGAGTTCAGCGGGAAGCAGGATGTACTGCGCTATGTATTAACTGCCAATGCTCCCGAAACTAAAGATAACGACTTTACATGGAAAGATTTCCAGTCGCGTAACAACAACGAACTTGTAGCAGTGCTGGGGAACTTTGTTAATCGTGCACTTATCCTCACCCAGAAATATTTTGACGGGGAAGTGCCGGAATTATCAAAATTAACTGACTTTGATAAAGAAACCTTAGACGAAATATTAAAACTGAAGAACAGAGTTGAAAACAGTCTGGAGAATTACCGTTTCCGTGAAGCTCAAAAATTTGCTATGGATATGGCAAGACTGGGTAATAAATATCTGGCAGATACAGAACCTTGGATAGTTATTAAGACAGACAAATCAAGGGCTGGAACAATAATGAATATTTCGTTGCAAATTACCGCGAACTTATCTCTTATCCTGGAGCCTTTCCTCCCATTCACGGTAGAAAAGATGAAAGAATTCCTGAATTTTTCAGGAGGGAGCTGGGAAATGATCGGACAAAAAGATTTGCTTTCTTCCGGACATAAAATAAATAAATCTTCTCTTTTATTTGAGAAAATTGAAGATGAAATAATTGAAAAACAGATAAATAAATTACTCCAAACACGAAAAATATCTGAAAATACAACCGGGATTATGGAACAAAAAGATACTATATCATTTGAAGATTTCACTAAAGTTGATATCCGGACGGCAACTATTCTTGAAGCTGAGAAAGTCCCTAAAACCGGAAAATTACTCAAACTAAAAATAAATACCGGGGTGGATGAACGCACCCTTGTTGCAGGGATTGCCGAACATTTTGATCCTGCTGAAATTATTGGAAAGCAAATATCAATAGTGCTTAACCTGCAACCCCGTAAGATAAGAGGAATAGAATCTCATGGAATGATCCTGATGGCTGAAACACCTGAAGGAAAATTAACCTTTGTTTCTCCCACCGAAAAAATACCCAATGGCTGTACTGTTAAGTAGAAAAATAAGGCACTACTGTACATTAACCAGTATCAAGGCAAATATTTCGTTACCCATACCTGTTCAAAACCTTGCTTTTTTCTCATTTCCCTCATCTCTTTTATTGCAAGGTTGATAGAAGGATATCCTTTAAGACCAACACGGTAAAAATCATTATTGGCTTTGAAAACAATCGGATCAAACCCTTGTCCTGCAAGTTGCTTTTTCATACTATTTGCATTGTTTTCACTCAGGAAACTGCCGGCAATGATGTAGTAATGCAGGTCGGCAACAGGCTTTTCGGACTGACTAACCGGTGATTGCTGAGTAATAGTTTTCGCGGGTGTTTCTACTGTCTCTTCTGTTTCCTCAATGGTTACAGGCTTCTCTGTATCAGTCTTTTCAATTTTCGGTTTTTCGCTAACAGTACTTTCGGTTTTGGGTTGGACTTGTTCAGTTTTGGAAAAAGGATTGAGTGAAGAGATATCAGCATTAAAATCCAGCATATTTGTTTTTAACGGAATAAGTACCAGGGCAACAACTACAGGTATAGCAATAGCCAGGCGCCTGAGTGTACGTCTTCTTGAAAGGGAAGCAGGAGATCTTTCCTCAAACTTTTTCTGGATACGTTTAGTTACATCATATTCTTCAAGCAGATCGAAATTAAAATGATCCAATCCATATGAATCAAGCAGGAAATTAATTGTATTTGAAGGTTCGAATTGAATATTTTTCTCTTTATCCATTTGCAGGGCGCCTACATCTTCAATAATCACTTTCTCTCCCTTATTGAGTTTAATGTTCAAATTCTTCACAAATGAATCAACAAGCCTTTTAGCATCAACAAACCCAATATTTTTCGCCCTGGACACATAACCAATCAGCAAACCATCATTATGTTTCAGGTCACGGTTAAAACTTATCTCCTTGTAAGGTGGGGAGAACGAATTCTGTGCCTGGTTAATCCTGGCTGATTGCATATTGGCAACAAACCCGCCAAAATCAGGAATAATAACACAATCGTGCTGAAACAGAAGTTCTTTTATATATTTTTCCAAAATGAAAGTTTATTTATTATTTCAAAAACAAAGATAAATAAAATTTAATCCGGTCAATAATTTTCATTACTAAAACTTTCTCATTATTTCATACTCTCTCTCATTGTCTCTCAATCACACAGTCACACAATCTTTTCTTCACTTTTCCCTTTTGTCTTTTATCTTTTTAAATGCAAATCCATGCGATTTTATTTATCTTAGCGCCAAAATTATCCTTCTAAACCGATAAAAACATGAAAGAAATACAGATGGTTGACCTTAAGGGACAATATAAGAAAATTCAGACCCTAATTAACAATTCCATCGAAGAAGTAATAAATTCCACCGCATTTATTAATGGTCCTGAGGTAAAGAGTTTTCAGAACAACCTTGAAAAATACCTGGATGCAAAACATGTTATTCCTTGTGGTAACGGGACGGATGCTCTCCAGATATCAATCATGTCGCTAAACCTTAAGCCAGGAGATGAAATAATAACTCCCGATTTTACATTCATAGCTACAGCAGAGGTGATTGCTTTTCTTGGCCTCAAACCTGTATTTGTTGATGTTGAACCCGGCAGTTTTAATATATCCCCCGGCTCCATTAAGAAATCTCTTTCAACAAAAACAAAAGCAATTGTACCGGTTCACCTGTTCGGGCAATGTGCAAATATGGATGAGATTCATAACATCGCGAAAGAGAACAACCTTTTTGTTATTGAAGATACTGCACAAGCCCTTGGTGCTGAATATTTTTTCAGTAACGGATTAAAAAGCAAAGCAGGAACAATAGGAGATATTGGAACTACTTCTTTTTTCCCTTCCAAGAATCTGGGAGCATATGGAGACGGAGGAGCCATTATAACAAATAACGATGATCTGGCAAAGAAAATACGCTACATAGGTAACCATGGCATGGAGACAAAATATTATCATGACAGTATTGGTGTAAATTCACGGCTTGACAGTATCCAGGCAGCCATATTGAATGTTAAACTGAAATATCTTGATGAGTATAACCAGAGTCGTCAAAAAGCAGCAGCATTTTATGATAAGGCATTCCAAAACCTGGAAAATATTACAATTCCATATCGCGATAAATTTTCAACACATATCTTTCACCAATATACTTTGTTAACTGATCCTGAATTAAGAGACCCGTTAAAAAAATATCTTGCCCAAAATGATATCCCGTCAATGATATATTATCCTGTCCCTCTTCACCGGCAAAAAGCCTTCGGCAGTTACGGGTATGATAATAGAAAATTTCCGGTTACCGAAAGTTTAAGCCAACGGGTAATTTCATTACCTATGCACACCGAACTGGAAATAGAGCAGTTAGAATACATTGTAAACCATGTGATTAAGTTTTTTAGTAACTACAAATAATAAATCTTAATGGGAAAAGAATATTTTGCACACGAAACAGCTGTAATAGATGATGGTTGCAGCATAGGAAAAGGAACTAAAATCTGGCATTTTACGCATATTATGTCTGATAGTATAATTGGAGAAAAGTGTAACTTAGGTCAAAACGTTGTTGTTTCTCCACAGGTTAAACTTGGGAAAAACGTGAAAGTCCAGAACAATGTTTCTATCTACACAGGAGTGATATGTGAAGAGGATGTTTTTCTGGGGCCTTCAATGGTATTCACTAATGTTTCTAATCCAAGAAGTGCAATTATCAGAAAAGATGAATATAGAGAAACCTATGTTGAGAAAGGAGCAAGCATCGGGGCTAATGCAACAATAATTTGCGGTATCCGTATCGGAAAATATGCATTTATTGGAGCGGGAGCTGTCGTTCATAAAAATGTTAAACCTTACTCACTTATTGTTGGCAACCCCGGTCGCCCTATTGGATGGATGAGCGAGTTTGGACATAGACTCAATTTCGATATAGATGGTATTGCCGAATGTCCGGAAAGTAAAGAAAAATATATATTGAAAGACGGTGTAGTTAATAAAATTAGCAATAATAATTAGAGCCCGTAAATAAAGTCCGAAAGCTTATATAAATAATAAAAATCACAAATGACAAGCATCAAATAACAACTTAACGAAGTGATCTCACGAACACCTTTAAAATTAATTATTTTGTGAGTAAATAAATATCAAGTTTCAAAATTCAAAAAAAGAAAATAAAAAGAAGAAAAAATAATGTATTGGTAAATTCTGTTTTGAATTTTTATTTTTTTGTTAATTGGATTTTATTTGAGATTTGTTTTTTGTTATTTGATGATTTAATTCAAAATTTGTTTGACTTTATAAACTGATATTAATTAACTTTGATATCCACAAAATAATAACTATGAAAAAAAAGGATAAGCAAGTAAATTTTGCATTAATTGGTGTTGCAGGTTATATAGCTGTCAGACATTTAAAAGCTATAAAAGACACTAATAATATTCTTCTTGCAGCATTGGACAAGTTTGATAGTGTTGGTGTTATGGATGGGTTTTTCCCTTCTTCAGATTTTTTTGTGGAATTTGAACGATTCGACCGCCATATTGATAAACTGCGAAGAGTTGGAACAAAAATAGACTATGTCAGTATATGTTCTCCTAATTACCTGCATGATTCACATATACGTTTTGCGTTGCGGCATCAGGCAGACGCTATCTGTGAAAAACCTATCGTATTAAATCCATGGAATATTGAAGCACTGCAGGTAATTGAAAAGGAAACCGGCAAAAGGGTGAACACGATCTTTCAACTACGACTACACCCTTCTATTATTAAATTTAAAAAAGTAATCGACGAAAGCCCAAAGGATAAAATCTTTAATCTCGATCTGACATATATAACAAGTCGCGGAAACTGGTATTTTATTTCATGGAAAGGAGATATTCAGAAATCTGGCGGGGTTGCTACAAATATTGGTGTTCATTTTTTTGATATGTTAACATGGATATTCGGCAATGTGAAAAAGAATGTGGTTCATATATCACAAAATAATAAAGCTGCCGGGTATCTTGAACTTGAAAAAGCAAGAGTAAGATGGTTCCTTAGTGTAGATAAAAATGACATTCCGGTTAAAATCAAGGAAAATGGACAACGCACCTACCGTTCAATCAAGCTTGAAGGTGAAGAAATTGAATTCAGTGATGGGTTTACCGACCTTCATACAATTAGCTATCAGAAAATACTCCTGGATAAGGGATTTTGTCTTGAAGATGCAAAAAAATCTATCGAGACAGTTTATACAATACGAAATGCTGAACCCATAGGATTAAAAGGAGAATATCACCCTATCTGTAGGAAAATAAGTTGAAAGTAAAATGTTGAAAGTAAAAAGTAAAGAAAGAAGAGAAGAGTTTAAGGTTCAAAGCACCAGTAACCAGTAACCAGTAAATAAAACGAACATGAAAATATCTGTAACCGGGTTGGGATATGTAGGACTTCCCTTAGCTTTGGAATTCGCAAAAAATTTTCCTGTTATCGGATTTGATATCCGGGAAGACAGGATAAAATTGATGGAAAAAGGTGAAGATCCGAGCCATGAGTTGCTCCCTGAAGAATTTATGGGAAAAAATATTCAGTTCACTGCTGATCCCAAAAACTTAAAAAAGGCATCTTTCCACATTATTGCAGTACCAACACCTATTGATGATCATAATCTTCCTGACCTTACCATACTATTAAATGCCACATCATTAGTAGGTAAACAGCTAAAAAGAGGAGATTATGTCGTTTTCGAATCAACTGTTTACCCCGGATGCACTGAGGAAGAATGTATTCCCTTGCTTGAAAAGGAATGTGGACTTTCCTGCGGCAAAGATTTTAAAGTTGGATTTTCCCCGGAAAGAATAAATCCGGGAGACAGGGAACACACACTTACAAAAATTGTTAAAGTGGTATCTGGTTGTGATGATGAAGCCCTGGAGATCATAAGTAAAACATACGAAATGATCATTGAAGCAGGTATTCACCGTGCCGGTTCTATAAAAATTGCCGAAGCTGCCAAAATTATTGAAAACACGCAAAGAGATATCAATATCGCTTTTATGAACGAGCTTTCAATTATCTTTAACCGCATGAATATCAATACATACGAAGTGCTTGAAGCAGCAGGTACAAAATGGAATTTCCTGAATTTCTTTCCGGGCCTTGTCGGGGGACACTGTATAGGAGTTGATCCTTACTATCTGTCTTACAAAGCCAGGGAACTTGGATATCATGCCCAGATAATTAATTCGGGACGGTTCGTTAATGATTCAATGGGCGCTTATATTGCCAAACAAACTGTCAAAAAAATAATAGCACAAAAGAAAAATATTTCTGAAGCTAAAGTATTGATATTGGGAATAACATTTAAAGAAAATGTTAGTGATATTAGGAATTCCAAAGTGGTTGATGTAATAAAGGAATTTATTTCATTCGGTGTAGAAGTGGATGTTATTGATCCTTACGCAAGCAAAAAAGAGGTCAGAGAAGAGTTTGGGCTTGACCTTAAAGAGAAGGTCTCGAAAGGGTATGACGCTATTGTCTTAGCAGTAAATCATAAAGAATACAGCATGCTTAACGAAGAATATTTTACTTCAATTGCAAATGAAAAAACTATTTTAGTTGATATAAAAGGAACATATAAAGGAAAAATTAATAAATTAGAATATTGGAGTTTATAAAATGAAAAAACAAATTCTCGTTACAGGAGGTATTGGTTATATTGGTTCACATACTGTTGTTGAACTGATCGAATCAGGATTCGAAGTTATTATTGTTGATAACCTTTCCAATTCAAGCATAAATGCATTGGATGGTATCGAAGAAATTACCGGTAAGCGTCCTCTGTTTGAAAAACTTGATGTGTGTGATAAACCACAACTCAGCTCCTTCTTTAAAAAACATACCGGCATAGGAGCAATTATTCACTTTGCAGCATTCAAAGCAGTTAATGAATCGGTAGCAAATCCACTGAAATATTACTATAACAATCTGGTATCTACCATAAACCTTCTTGACTTTATGAAGAAGAAAGATATTCCGTATATGGTTTTTTCATCATCATGTACTGTTTACGGACAACCTGATGAATTACCTGTTTCGGAAAACGCCCCTGTAAAAAAGGCAATGTCTCCTTATGGTAATACCAAGCAGGTAATGGAAGAGATCATCAGTGATACTCTTCTTTCAACCCCCTCGCTTAAAGCAATATCACTCCGGTATTTTAATCCAATTGGAGCTCATCCTTCAGCTTTGATCGGTGAATTGCCTACAGGTGTGCCGGATAACCTGGTCCCTTTTATTACACAAACAGCTATTGGGATTCGTGATGAGCTAAAAGTTTTTGGAGATGATTATAACACTCCTGACGGGTCGGCAATACGGGATTACCTGCACGTTGTTGACCTGGCAAAAGCTCATGTTATCGCTTTACAAAGGTTGCTGAAAAAACAGAGCAAAGCGAATTATGAAATTTTTAATCTGGGCACAGGAAAAGGAGTATCAGTACTTGAGGCTATTGAATCGTTTGAGCGTGCAACGGGAGAAAAACTGAATTATAAGATAGTTGACAGAAGGGCCGGTGATGTGGAAAAAGTATGGGGAGATACAAGCTACGCGAATAAAGAACTTGGATGGAAAGCCGAAAAAAGCCTTGATGATACAATGCTGTCAGCATGGAATTGGGAGAAATGGAAAGAAAGGAAGAGGAAGAATGGAATCATGGAATAATGGGAAGAGGAAGAATGGAATCATGAGATGCTTGATTCTACAACATTCCAATATTCCAGCATTCCAGTATTCCAGTATTCCAGCATTCCAGTAT
>JADFUQ010000246.1 GCA_015222065.1 Bacteroidota bacterium | reverse complement strand
GTCCCTTTACCATAGCTGGTAGAGTATTCCAGAGGGACGGGGATGATAATGGTATTTGCCTCTTCAATTTTATCAACGCTGTTTTCTTTTCCTAAAAATCTTTTCATGGTAATAAAATTGCCGCAGAAAGTACCGTTGTCCATAACCCCATTTTATTACCCCTGGCGGATTGTGTAATATTTCGCGTTAAATATATTTTTCCACTAATTTTCCATTGTTGCCTTTTCTCATCCCAACTGCTATCAGGATCAAAAGGTACATCAAGAATTGTTGCCAACATTTCAGCGGCCAGATCTTCTGAATAGTCGCCGGCAGTTGACGCAGGCTCTCCGAAGCTATGATGTTCACTAAGATATCCATAAAGTTTTGGATCCTTTGGAATTGCCACACCTATCGAAGCAGCAATTAGGCGATTTGGTTCATTGGATTCATTCCTGCTTATGACCGCGTGCAAAATTTGTCCCGGATTAACTTCAGCAAGGCCTTTTTCCCTCGAAATTATTTTACATTCAGGGGGATAGATACTGGATACCGAGACAAGATTAAAAGCAGCAATTCCTGCATTTCTCAAGGCCATTTCGAAACTCGATAACCGTTCTTTATGCCTTCCAACCCCCTTGGTAAGAAACATTCTTTTAGGTACGTACAATTCTAATTCTCCTGATCAAGATAATCTTCTCTCTCCCATGCCTTATAGATCTTCCTGTTCCGAATCTTTTTTAGAAAAAAGGCCAGGAAAATAATGAGGACAAGCAAAAACCAGAATAGATTTTCAAACTGTAACCAAGACATCCATTGGTATCGACTTTTCAAGTCATTATACCATTCGATTTCAAATTCAAAATAGCTGTATCCAAGATGTTTTTCAAAAACTTCATCTAATGTATATGAATATGAGAAGTCTTTAACTATCTCAGCAATAGTATCTTCACCGACTTTCGAAACCAAAAACTGTACAGCCAGAAAAGACTGCAGGTAAGCCAGTTCAGCCTGGGTGTTAAAAAACAAAAGGACACTATCAATAGCGGCCAGCTCAACCAGATTACCTGCTGAAAGAGCATTTCCTATGGCAATACTCTCCTGCCAGGATATCTTCTTTTCACTGAGGTACATCGATATACCCTCATTGAGCCAGACCGGTATTGGTCCATTTTGTGAAACATCCGCGATATACATATGGGCGATTTCATGAAATAGTGTTTCCCGATAGCGTCCGGGATCATAATATGATCCCGGTTTAAGTATTATTTTACGTAATCTGGTATAAGCAACACCACTACTCCAAGCAGGAATATTCGGCTGATTAAATTTTTCATATTCCTGTTCAGAGGAAGTCAAATATATAGCAACATCCCGCTCATATGCATAATCAAAAAAACGATCATATTTTATTCGACACTGTTTGACAAAAATTGCCAGCTGTTTTACGATCAGACTATCCTCAGAGGCAGAATATACGCTAAAATTTCCCACTTGTTGTTTATAGCCCGCATTCGCATAAAAAAATCCGGCGAAGACCAAAACAAAAGTGATAAATTTACCTGTTTTTTCGAAGGTTAACAAGTTAATTTCCAGGATGTTTTAGAATTAAATCAGGGCTAATATGTTGTTAGTTTTCACGGTTATCTGCATCTGTTGCGGCCTTGATCCCCTGCTCAATGTTCACTTTAGAGAGTATATACATTCCTCCGAGGAAGAAGACCACAAGGGCAATGATGCTCAGACGGCTTGAACCTGTTATTTGACCAATTAATCCAAATACCAACGGACCGAGAATTCCGGAGAATTTTTGACTTACATCGAAGAAGCCAAAGAATTCAGCCGATTTCTTCTTAGGTGTCATTTGTCCAAACACTGATCGACTTAATGCCTGAGTTCCTCCCTGAACCATTCCAACAGCAATAGCCAGCATCCAAAAATGTAAAGCTGATTGCATAAAATAACCGCCTATTGAAATCAGGGCGTATACAATCAATCCAAGATATATTGCCCGTTTTACAGTAATTTTTGAAGCAATTTTTCCAAAAAGAATTGTAAAGGGAATACCTATTAACTGTACAGCGAGAATCGCGCCGATTAGATGATCCTGCCCAATACCTATCTCTGTCCCAAAGATAACTGCCATTCCGATGATGGTACCTATACCGTCATTATAAAACCAGAAAGCGATGAGAAAGAGGAAAGCCTGTCTAAAATTTCTCATCTCTTTAAAAGTTTTTGAGAGCCGTTGGAAAGCAATGACAAAGGTATTTTTTTCCTCAATGAGAGCACTATCGGTAGCAGGCTCTTTGATAGTTCTGAAGAGTGGTATGGAAAAAAGAGCCCACCAGCAGGCCACACTTAATAGAGCCAGCCTGGTACCCATTTCCGTATC
>JADFUQ010000245.1 GCA_015222065.1 Bacteroidota bacterium | reverse complement strand
AGAGGAGAGGTGACCGAGCGGTTGAAGGTGCACGCCTGGAAAGCGTGTGTGCTGTGTGAAACAGTACCGAGGGTTCGAATCCCTCTCTCTCCGCAAAAAAACGGAGTTTGAGGATGAAAATAGATTAGATTATTGTTCTGTGAAGTTTTTTAGTTTTACTAAAGAGGGATAAGAATGAGCAACGGAGTTTGAGGATGAGAATGAACAAGGGAGTTTGAGGATGAGAATAAATTAATTGTTGTTCTGTGAAGTTTTTGAATTTATCAAAGAGGAATGAGAACAGAAGGGCTAAGAAGATTCGTACATAAAGTTTTGATAACAAAAAACAAATTAATAAATTGCAAACTGAAATTTTTAATAACTAAATTGAAATCAAACCATGAAAAAACTATTTGCATTTGTAGCAGTACTTGTGATGCTTAGCTTTGGAGCGTCAATAAATGCTTTAGCTCAGGATGAACCGGTCGATACCACGGCTGTTGAACAAGTTGCAGATTCTGCCGCAACAGAAACGGTACCATTAGTAGTTGAAGAAGAGGGAATTACTGTAGGAGATGAGGCTGAACTTGAAAAAGGAGGCGAATTACACAAAAAGATTAAAGCCAAATTTATTGAAGGTGGCGCATCATTTATGGGTGCTCTGTTATTAACCCTTATTTTTGGCCTTGCTCTCTCGATCGAAAGGATCATTTATCTTAATCTTGCAACGACTAATACTGAAAAATTGCTTGGTAATGTTGAAACTGCTCTTGAATCAGGTGGAATTGATGCTGCAAAAGAGGTTTGCCGTAATACACGCGGACCTGTTGCAAGCATTTTCTACCAGGGACTTGACAGGGCTGATGAAGGTGTTGAAGCAGCTGAAAAATCAGTTTTAGCTTACGGAAGTGTACAGGTGGGATTGCTTGAGAAAAATCTCTCCTGGATCTCCCTGTTTATCGCTATTGCTCCAATGTTAGGATTTATGGGAACAGTTATTGGTATGATTGAAGCATTTGACCAGATTCGTATGGCTGGTAATGTATCTGCACAACTTGTTGCCGGAGGTATCCAAATTGCTTTGATTACCACAGTTACGGGTTTGATTATAGCCGTTATTCTTCAGGTATTTTATAACTACATATTGTCCACGATCGACAACCTTGTTTATGCTATGGAGGATTCATCCATTATATTAATTGATTTGCTAATAAAGCACAACCTTAAAAAATAAGGAGAGTTATGTCTGATAAAATTAGAAAGATAATATCCATAATCCTTTATGTTCTCATGGGAATCTCACTTGTGCTTGTCGTATTATTTTACTTCGGCAAGCTGGTTCCCGGAACTGAAGGCACTAATATGGAAGAACCACTGATTACCGGAAAAATTCTTATCTGGGCTGCTATCCTGATAATACTTACAGCAGGATTAGCAGTAATTTTCCCCATAATGCACCTCATTTCTAATCCCAAATCAACAAAAAATAGTTTATTTGTCATTCTGGGAGTTGCAATACTTATTTTTATTGCTTACAGTCTTGCCTCAAGTGAGGTGCTGGAAATACCTGGGTATACAGGAATAGATAATGTTCCGGGAACACTAAAGTTTACAGGAACCGGACTTTTTTTAACCTATATTCTTGCAGGTCTGGCAGTGCTTTCAATTCTGTTCTCTGAAATTTCAAAATATTTTAAATAGCAAAACCGGAGGATAATATAATTTGGTCCTCCTTTAAAACTATTATTATGGGAAAAAGGGAATTATCACCAATTAACGCTGGTTCGATGGCTGATATCGCATTCCTTTTATTGATCTTTTTCCTGATTACAACTACAATGGATGTCGATACCGGTTTGCAACGCCGACTGCCCCGACTTCCTGATGAAGACCAACAGGAGGATACTTCTGATAAGATCAAGGAAAGAAATGTATTTGTTGTGCTTATTAATAAAGATGATGAACTGCTGGTTGAAAACAAACCTATGGATTTATATCAGCTCCGTCAAAAAGCCAGAGAATTTATAGCTAATCCAAATAACGCAGAGAATCTTCCTGAAAAAGAGACTAAGGAATTGCCGTTTTTTGGTAGTGTATTTATTACAAAAAATCCTGTTATCTCACTGCGAAATGACAGAGGAACATCATACGGAATGTATATCCGGGTTCAAAACGAACTTGTTGCAGCCAAACAGGAACTAAGAGATGAGATATCAATTCAGCAGTTCGGAGCGAAATTTGACGATCTCACTGAAGATCAAATGGATGCAGTGAAAAATTATTACCCCTCAGTACTTTCTGAAGCGGAACCTAAAAATATCGGAGGAAAATAAATCATGTCCAGATTTTCAAAAAAAGGGAAAACAGGTATGGCACAAATCAATACAGCATCATTGCCTGATATTGTCTTTATGCTACTGTTTTTCTTTATGACAACAACAGTGATGCGCGAGGTTAACCTCATGATCACTGTAAAAGTTCCTGATGCTACTGAAGCAAGGAAACTTGAAAAAAAATCCCTGGTAAGCTATATTTATATAGGACAACCACTTCGTTCATTCCAGAAAATGTATGGAACCGAACCACGGATCCAATTAAATGATCAGTTTAGAGATGTTGTTGATATACAGGATTTTATTGCACAGGAACGTGATGCTATGGATGAAAATGACAGAAATAAAATGACTGTTTCACTTAAAATTGATTCGGATACAAGAATGGGGACTGTAATCGATATAAAGCAATCTTTGCGTCGTGCTCAGGCATTAAAAATCAGCTATTCAGCCAATAAAGTGGATAAATTGTAATACATTGCAAAATAGATATAAAAGAGGGACAAAAAATTGTCCCTCTTTTTTTAGTGGTAACAACTGGAGTGAAGTATCAACCCCGTAACACAAACTTTCAAATTTAGTAGTTTCTTTTGAATCTAAAATTTTTGTAACTATTCAGCGTCTTAAGTTTGGAATGCATAAAATGGCTAATCTCATTATGCTTTGCATTATTAAGTCGGTAATCTTCAGTCGGCAGTCGGCAATCTGAAGACCGGACTATTGATGCTTTTCAGTCCCGATTTATCGGGAATGTGATTAAGTATGTGTTATAATTGTTTGAGTGTTATTTACTTTCTTGCAGACTGTGGGCTGCCGACTGATTAATTACAAATTTTCTTTTTAATTTGCAAGGCGATGTTCTTGTATATTGGATGTCCGGTAAAATTTGTATTTTTATCCATGTTAATGTTTTCTTAAAGTAAACGGCTTAAGATTCATTTTAATTACTGTTTGCTTTTTTCAACCAGCCTTCAGTGATTCCAATACAATAATTAATATCTGTTGTTATGAAAAAATTAAATTTCTTAAGAAAAGCTGTTTTTACACTTATCTTCTTTCCGGCGATAATTTGGGGAGGAAAAACCCAAACCATTACCGGTGACTGGAATGGCGTACTTGACCTGGAAAGCGTTTCAATACAGATGGTAATACATATTGAACAAGTCCAAAACGGTTTTCAAGCTACCATGGACAGTCCCGATCAGAATACATTTGATATACAACTTGATACACTTACGCTCGAATCCCGGCAACTGGAATTCATACTAAAGAGTGCAGGGGCTAAATACACAGGAGTTGTAAATGAATCGTTCACGAATATTAAGGGTACATTTTCCCAAAGTGGACAAAACTTGCCTTTAGAATTTCAAAGGGAAAAAATAAAACCCCCTGAAAATAGCATGGCATACATCAAAGAGATCTATACAAAGAAAGAAGTATATATTCCAATGCGTGACGGTGTCAGACTTTTCACTTCCGTTTATACACCAAATGATACTACACAATTACATCCGATTTTAATGAATCGTACACCGTACAAAGCTGAGCACAGTGAGGATAGTTTTAATTTCTTTTTATTAACTTTCATCGACTATGTTAAGGAAGGATATATATTTGTTTTTCAGGACGTTCGAGGCAAATACATGAGTGAAGGTGAATTTGAGGATGTAAGACCCTACATCCCGAATAAAAAGACCAATAAGGATATTGATGAAAGCAGTGATACATTTGACTCCATGGACTGGCTCATAAAAAATGTACCTCATAACAACGGCAAAATTGGGATTATGGGCACTTCTTATCCCGGTTTTTATGCCACCATGGCATTGCCCGATGCACACCCGGCATTGAAGGCAGTATCTCCTCAGGCTCCGGTATCCGACTGGTTTATTGGAGACGATTTTCATCACAACGGAGCATTCTTCCTGCTTGATGCCTTTAATTTTTATTATGGGTTTGGGTTTGGCCGTCCACGCCCGGAACCGACTCGTAGTCCGGCAGCTCATTTCAGGTGGCCTGTTGAAGATTCATATGAATTCTTCATGCGCCTTGGTCCCGTTAAAAATATTGAAGAATTGTATTTTGGAGACACTATTAAATTTTGGAATGACGCAACGGCTCACCCTAACTATGATGACTTCTGGAAAGCCCGTACTCCCCTGCCCCACTTAAAAAACATAAACCCTGCCGTCCTTACTGTTGGTGGGTGGTTTGATGCCGAAGATCTTTACGGACCTCTTTATACTTACGGAGCAATTGAAAAACAAAACCTGTCCACAATAAGCAATCGTATCGTAATGGGTCCATGGTCACATGGCCAGTGGAACTTTGGTAAAACGGAAAACATGGGAAATGTTCATTGGGGTTTTAATACTTCTGAATATTACAGGGAAGTTGAGTTGAAATTTTTCAATTATTACCTGAAGGGAAAAGGAGAAATGGACCTGCCTGAGGCTACTATTTTTGTTACCGGCGTCAACAAATGGCGGAAATTTGACACATGGCCACCACAAAATGTAGTTAAAAAGGATTTATATTTCCAGCCATCAGGAAAATTATCTTTTCAGCTACCGGCTTCAAATACCAGCTACGATGAATATATTTCCGATCCGATGAAGCCGGTACCCTATACTGAAGATGTTCATTTACGCAGAACAACACAATATATGACCGATGACCAACGCTTTGCTGCCAGACGACCGGATGTAACGGTCTATCAAACCGATGTGCTTAATGAAGACATCACCTTTACCGGTCCCCTTTATGCTAATTTATTTGTAAGTACAACAGGAAC
The DNA here is from genome assembly GCA_015222065.1 of Bacteroidota bacterium. Taxonomy (GTDB): domain Bacteria; phylum Bacteroidota; class Bacteroidia; order Bacteroidales; family VadinHA17; genus JADFUQ01. Next base: position 393 of record JADFUQ010000245.1, on the reverse strand, counting down.
CGATGCTGATTATGTTGTCAAGCTGATCGACGTATTCCCCGATAAAATGGTTGATTATCCGAAAAACGAAAAAAAAGTACCCATGGGTGGGTATCAGATGCTTGTACGTGGTGAAGTGATGCGGGGCCGGTTCCGCAACAGTTTTGAGAAGCCTGAGCCTTTTAAACCAAAAAAGGTTACTGAAGTAAGTTTCGAGCTTCAGGATGTGGCACATACTTTCAAGAAAGGCCACCGTATTATGATCCAGGTCCAGAACTCATGGTTCCCATTGGTTGACCGCAATCCGCAAAAATTCGTGGATATATATCATTGTAATGAGGACGATTTTCAAAAAGCTACACACCGGATTTATTATGACAGGAAATATCCGTCTCATGTAAAGGTTATGGTTTT
>JADFUQ010000244.1 GCA_015222065.1 Bacteroidota bacterium | reverse complement strand
TTTAGGAAGATCATCAAATACAACATGAAGATCATATTCGCCAACCAGTTTATTTGGTTTTTGCTTGCCGCATTTGGTTTCTATGTATTTATCAGCATACAGGCCATTTTCGACAACGCCTCCCTGGATGAGTCATTTATTTACGGCACCATGCTGTTCCCCGGAATACTTTTAATTTTTTACCCCACTGTTTTTGGTATTCAACGGGATGCAGATTCAAATGTACTTGAGTTGCTCTTTGGCATTCCCGATTACCGGTTTAAGGTTTGGCTGGTACGGCTGGTTATGATCTACGCCATCACTTTCCTTATTGTTCTTGGGTTTACAGCCATTGGTTCCGTGGCTATTTACCCTGTCAGGATACTTGAGATGGCCGGTCAGTTGATGTTTCCCCTGCTGTTTATCGGCAGCCTGGGATTTATGTTTTCCACTATTATAAAAAACGGTAACGGCACCGCGGTTGTTATGGTTATTATCGGGGTGTTTTTATTGATACTCATAGAAATGGTGGAAAGCACCATGTGGAATATTTTCCTGAACCCTTTTAATTTACCGCGCGACATGAACGAGCTGATCTGGCATAATATCGCGATAAAAAACAGAATATTCCTGGTCACAGCCAGTATTCTTTTCCTGCTATTCGGACTTTTTAATCTTCAGAAGAGGGAAAAATTTATTTAATATCCTTTCCCTCTCCTCGTTTTCCTTATCACTCTTGTGAAATAACTCAATAAACACTATCCTTTGCTCTGCTTTTTAAGTATTGTTTTTTGAGACGGTTTCTTATATAAAAAACTCTCTGAAAAAACGTAGAAATTGAATTGTTTCCGGAATTGCAGTTCGATAAAAGGGAATGTCCTCAGGGATATTCTTTTTTTATTATGCTTTAGTTACCAAATTATTTGTAACTTATAGAATTCTAAATTTTTACTGATTAAAAGTACACATATACGTCCTGTTTTTTGATATATATGTAGTTTAAACAAGTGGACATAGTTAATATATATGTAAGTTTACACATGCACAATCGTTGTTTAATTTGACTAATAAGCAACCCAGATTCATGATATGACATCAATAAAGCATAACCTAAATTCAAATATTATGAAAACGATTAAATTTTTAACATCATTATTCATCTTGTTTATAATTCTGATTTCATGTGATAAAGATGATATTAATCCAACCTTAGAAGATTTCTGCTCTGTTGCACCTGATGGTTGGGAATGTGAGATTATTGATGATAACTTTAATTCTACAGACATACCGAGAGGTGTGGATAATCCGATTGCTATAATAAAATATAAAAACCTTAACCGGGAATTCACTAAATATAATGATGTAATAGTGAATCCCTCATTAACAATTGATTTTTTTTCAATAAATCAAAAAAATGAATTAATTGACTTTATTAAATCACAACAAATGTATTCCTGGTGCATCCCAAGATATTATGGAGAGACTGAAAGCTATTTTATAATTACCTCTCCCTGTTTTATAAATGAA
>JADFUQ010000243.1 GCA_015222065.1 Bacteroidota bacterium | reverse complement strand
CTTTTACGGCTTCAGCTATTCCATCTCCATCCAAATCTGCAGAGTATTGCCAATCGATTTCGGTTCTCCCGGCAGGACCGCAGACTGTCAGGATAAGTAAAAATATTACCGGGATAACTCTTTTTATAGTATAAAACATGGTGTCTTTTTTAGGCACTTTTAACTTTAGCTCACTTTAGGCACTTCTTATAATCTTTGCCATTAAGACTTTGAATAACGGATGTTTGCCAAACTTCAACCTGGCGCCTCATAGAATTTGTCCGAACTGTATCCTTTGCAGCCAGGTCCTTCTTCTCCCATGGATCTTCTGCAAGATTGTATAACTCCAGCTTAACACTAAGTGAATCCTCCTGTATACGATGAAGTTTCCATGGCCAATCGAGCCAGGCAGCGTGACCCTGGAAAGATTCGTCCGGGTATATATGATCAAGATTGCTTGCATCTATTCTCAAACGCGAGCTGTCACGGGGTGTCAATCCAGTTTCCTGTTCATATAGAAGCTCAGACATCCACTTACCGGCTGGTACTTTAGTCCCTCCGGCAGGATACTGCCAGAAACCTATTGGTTTAGATCTTTTGTTCATCTTGTCCTTTATAAGAGGAACAAGGCTTATCCCATCTAACGGGGGTTGGTTTTCAAATTGCACATTTACAATTTCGAGAAGAGTAGGGTAAATGTCATATGTATTGCAGGGAATATTGCTGATTCGCGGTTTCTTAATATTGGCGGGCCACTCAAGTATGGCAGGGACACGAAGCCCCCCTTCATAGATATTACCTTTATGGCCACGTCCGCCCGTTGCTCCAATTTCAGGAAGCCCTCCATTATCACTGCAATACCAGAGGATGGTGTTTTCCCGGATCCCGAGGCTCTTAAGTTCCTTCCGTATTTTTCCAAATGCCCTGTCCATACCTGTAATTTCGCCATAGAAGTCTTGCAAATCTTCGGGTTGACCGGAATATAGGGACCTGTCTTGCTCAATTGCTTTATGAGGGTTATGTGGAGAACCAAACCAGATCACTGCCAGGAATGGTTGTTCTGTATTTGCATGTTTGCGAATAAATTCGATAGCTGCATCCGCGGTGACCATTGAACTTTCCCCATGAGTTTGTATGGCAATTCCTTCCCTGCTCATAATTGGATCATTATCAAAAAAGTTCGGAGCTGAGAACCATTCATCGAAACCACTTGTCCCGGGGTTAACCGGACTGCCTTTTTGAACAGAACCAAGGTGCCATTTTCCGAAATGACCGGTGGTGTATCCCGCTTTCTTCAGGATTTCTGCAATGGTAATCTCCTGTGGACGCAGTGTATTACCCCAACTAAAACATCCAAACCGGTTTGGATGTCGACCGGTCATTACACTACCTCGTGTTGGTGAACAGACCGGTGCTGCAGCATAAAAGCGATCAAAACGCAATCCGGAAGCAGCCATATCGTCAAAGTTTGGTGTATTTATAACAGGGTGATCATAGTAAGCCATATCACCCCAGCCCTGATCATCGGCCATGCAAAGGACAATATTAGGTTGTTTTAAGGACTTCTTCTTACAACTCAGGTTACCTGCCATAATTAGAATTAAAACGAATACAGCTAGCTGCAAAAATTTATAAGCTTTCATTAATCAGTTCCTTTCTCTTTGCAAAACATAAATAAGATTTTGCCCAATTTAAATATTTTAAATACTTTTAACAAGAATTATATTTAAATATTCGAAACTAAATGAAAGTTAAAATATTTTTATTTCATAACAAACAATATTATCTATCAACCATGAAAAACTTAGTTTATTTAGCATTTATACTGCTGGTATTTGGCAATAGTTGCACTTCAGGGAGCAAAAAGATTGCAGACAATACAATGAAAACAAGCTATTTAAAACCGTATTCTGAAAATCCTAAGTATTGGGAATATAAGGGACAGCCGGTACTTCTACTTGGGGGATCGAAAAACGATAATCTCTTTCAATCACAAAATCTGAAAGAACATTTAGATGAATTACATAAAGTCGGCGGAAATTATATCCGTAATACCATGAGTTCCAGGGATTCGGGAGATGTTTGGCCTTATTTCAAACAACAAGACGGAAAATATGATCTGGATAAATGGGGAGAGGAATACTGGCAAAGATTTGAAGATTTATTGAAACTAACCGAAGAAAGGGATATTATTGTCCAACTTGAAATTTGGGACAGGTTTGATTACTCCAGGGATAACTGGAAAAAGAATCCAATGAACCCTGAGAACAATGTAAATTATACGTTAGAAGAAACAGGATTCGAAACAGAATACCCAAAACATCCTGCTTCGGATTTACAACCTTTCTTTCATTCCATTCCGGGAATGCCAAAATATAAAAAAACCATTGATATTGTAAGACTTTACCAGGAAAAATATATAGATAAGCTATTATCTTATTCATTAAACTATGGCAATGTTTTATATTGCATGGATAATGAGACAAGTACTCCGCCTGAATGGGGAAAGTACTGGATAAACTATATAAAAACCAGAGCTAATGAAAAAGGCAAACAAATCTATTTAACAGATATGTTTGACTTGTTTTTCAGGCCGCAAGAATGCCCTTCATGCTTACAAGTATTAGAACAATCTGATGTTTATACTTTCATTGATATTTCACAAATAAACAGTCGCAATTTCAACCAGGCACATTGGGATACACTGCAATGGATATTGAAAGAAAGAGATAAATTCCCATTACGCCCGGTTAATAATACCAAGATATACGGAGGAATGAATTCAAGCTGGGGTTCCGGTTCAAATGAAGATGGTGTTGAACGGTTTTGCCGGAATGTTATTGGCGGATGTGCCTCAGTGCGCCATCACAGACCTCCGCATGGAAATGGTTTAAATAATAAATCAAAAGCAACTATTAAAGCGGTAAGAAAGATAGAGACAGTTTTAAAACTATGGGGAAATAAGCCAGGGATGGAACTCCTGTCTGACAGGGAATCGGATGAGGCATATCTTTCTGCAAAAGAAGGGGAAAAGTATGTTATATATTTTACTGACGGAGGATCTGTAAAGTTGGATTTGAGGCAATACGATAAGTCCTTTATTTTGAAATGGATCAGTGTTAATAGTGGGGAATGGGGTAACGAATCAACTTTCAAAGGCGGCAATTATCAGGAAATAACAACTCCGGATAAAGGTGGTTGGTTTGCTGTAATTTTTGATGCTGCCCGGGATAAGGAATAAAGGGAATAGAGGGAATATTGGAATGATGGAAAGATGGAAGATTGGAAAGATGGAAGATTGTAATAGTGGAATGATGGAATAGAGGGAAGATTGGAAAGAGGGTTTAAAGGATTGATAGTTGCGGTAAGAGAATAATTTTCAGGAATAAATTTAAAATTTCGAATATCAAATGATAAATAATAAAGTTAAGTATGATTTACAGGAACTTTAACATTTTTTATTTAGCATTCGACATTTATTATTTAAAACACAAATAACATATTATGAAAAAATTAAGGAATTTTTTATTGATCTTTTGGATTGTTTCAGGAATGGCCATTGAGGTATCAGCTCAGAAAACAATCTATGTCAGACCCATTGAAACTGATGATGTTTTAACCAATCCCGGAATTGGTTTTATGACCTTTCAAAGATTTAACGGTGATGAACTAAATGAAGGTATCGGTTGGACTGAAGGTTTTCCCATAGAATACCAGGAATTTGACGGAAACCTGGAAAATAAGGATCATCCAATGACTTCAATAGCCTATTTCAGAGTTTACTGGAAATTTGTGGAACCGGAAATGGACAATTATAACTGGGCAATGTTAGATTTAGCCCTAAAAACAGCTCATGAGCGGCAGCAGACCCTTTTACTACGCATTGCACCGTATGGGACCGGACCAGACAGGGACGTACCGGCATGGTATCGTGCCATGGTTGGCGAAAGGGACGAATGGTTGCCGGAAGGCAGGGAAGGCTGGCGGGTGGATGCTGAAGATCCTAAATACGCTCAATACTTCGGGAAATTTATTACTGCACTCGGTCAACGGTATGACGGTCATCCTGACCTTGAAGCCGTTGATCTTTCAATTATCGGATTCTGGGGAGAAGGCAGAGGCTCTGCTATACTTACACAGAAAACAAGGGAAGCTCTGGTAGACGCGTATACCGATAACTTCAAAAAAACACCATTGATCATGCTTCTGACAGATGAGAAAACGAACAAGTACGGACTTACGCAGGCAAACGTGGGCTGGAGAGTTGATTGTATTGGCGATCTGGATTTTTGGGCTGAGGAACAGGATGGCTGGACACATATGTACCGTTATTATCCTCAGGGTATCATTAATTTTGGAATGAAGGATGCCTGGAAAAAAGCACCTGTCAGTCTTGAAATTTGCGGTACACTTAAAAGCTGGAAAGAAAAACAAGGGTACAACGCTAATGATGTAGATTATATAATTGATGAAACATTAAAATGGCATATTTCCTCTTTCAATGCCAAATCATCAGGTGTGCCGGAAGAATGGTGGCCACAGATAAACCGGTGGCTTAAGAAGATGGGGTACCGTTTTGTTTTGCGTAGTTTTGCTTATCCTGAATTCGTGGCACCCAATGAGAAACTTGCCTTCAAATCCTGGTGGGAAAACAATGGTGTTGCACCGTGTTACAAGGAATTTCCATTAGCGATACGGCTAAAAAACGAGAAAAGAACCCATATTCTGGTTACTGAAGCAGATATAAGAACCTGGCTCCCGGGCGATAATCTTTACGATGATGCGGTTTTTATTCCTATGGATATGCCTTCGGGTAATTACGATCTGCAAATTGGAATTATTGATCCGGTTACTGCCGTGCCTAAAATTAAACTAGCCATTGAAGGAAGAGATACTGAAGGCTGGTATACTGTGGGGAAATTAAAAATTAAAAAAGCAGAAAACTAAAGGATAAATATGTGACATAAAGTACTACCTATTCCCCTCTTCCATTATTGAAGATGCTTAAGTTTTTTATATGTTTCCTCGTAGTATTTGTCATAATTTGATTTTTTACAATTGTCTTTATAATTCACTGATGATTTAGCTTTTTCATCCAATTTGTCTTTATATCTATCCATTTTTTGTAAGGCATGTTGTATTTGTTTTTTGCTAAGCTGCGGTATAATTTGTTTCACAATAAGTTCTCGCGTCAATGGATTCCCTTCCATATAGATGATATAATCAATATAATCTTTATCCGATAAAGGGTAAAGATTCTGTATTTCCAAATCTCTTTCGGTGAACGGAAGCTCGGAAAGCATCATATGTATTTCACCGGAACTGATTTTATTTGAATCTTTAGTTTTTTGATAAACAGAATTAAACACAGCAGTATCTATCTCATTAATTTTGTTGGTATTAATATTTAATAAATAATATTTACTGTATTTTACTTTTGATAAGCTATCTATGTGAAACCATTTCAAGCTTGTCTCACCAAAATAATAATACACTAAGGAATCGGTAAAAGCAATTTTTACTCGATAATTAGGTGCATACGGGTAAAAATTGTCAACTAAGTCATTAAAATTGATAGCTTTTATCAATTGCTTATCAATAATATTATAACTATATAAATTTAAATCAGAATACTCAAATTTAGGCATTCCACCATCAGGAAACCTTGCTATTCCAACAGGCTTTCTATATACAGTTTTTAAGGAAACAAAGGCTACGGCAGTCTTATTGTCATTCCAAACAGGATCTCTGCATATTTCATTTTTTATATTAATATATTTAGAATGGCAGGAACTTAAAGATAATAGTACTCCTGCAAACACTATTATAGAAAGGTGTTTTTTTGATAATGATACTTTTATTTTCATTTAGTTATAATTGTATTAATAAGAATTTGCACCATCACCTAAACTAATTGTATAAGATAAACTATCTTCTTTTCCAATAAGATCAGCATAATCAGCAGGATTAAATCCTTTTAATTCATATTGAGCAGACTTTGAAGTAAGAGAGAAACCAAAATCTAATTCATGCATTCCCTTAGTATACTGTACCGCTAGAATTGATGTCTGAAAGTTTCTCCAGCCTTTTTTATCTTTAAGTGCTTGTTCGAATGCTTTTTTATAATATTCTAAAATAGCTTTGTTAGAATTGTCTTTAGCGATAACTTTATAAGTTAAAACACCATCAGTATTATGTTTAAAATCGGTAATTACTGCATCGGGATAGGGCTTAAT
>JADFUQ010000022.1 GCA_015222065.1 Bacteroidota bacterium | reverse complement strand
GTCTGGCTTCAGACGGCATTTTAACTGATATCGTAGAGTATGATATCGGCGGCAAATCCAATACCTCAGAATTTATTCTGAGGCATAAAAAATCAAAACAGTTCTGAAAATCGTCCTGGTTACGATAACCCTCGATCACGGAATAGTTGTCGTGTTCCACGGCAACTGCGTATTTACGCTGAAAACGTTTGTAGGATTGACCAAAGATTCCAGGATCTAAAAACTTGTAAATACCAAAAGCATCTAATGGACCGTCTGTTATGGGAGTTCCACTCATAGCAATACGCCTTGTAGTCGTACAGCCGAGCTTTGAACAAAATCTGTTTACCTTTGTACCTGGATTTTTAATATTCTGACATTCATCAATTACGATTAAATCCCATTTCTGCTTAGATGCCCACTTACTAAAATTTCCCCTCCACAAGGATTCGTAATTTTGTATTACTATACCTTCTCCGGGCTCTCGGATTGAGGGAAATAATTCTCCCCGCGCATACGTGGGTATCCATTTTTTGATCTGTTTTAGCCAGGTATCGATAACGGTTTTGGGACAAACGATCAGTACCTTTTTTAAGGTACTGTCTTGTTTAATAAGTTCTAAGATAATACGAGTTTTTCCTGTTCCCATAAAACTCCAAAGCAAACAAGAATAGGATTTTTCAAGATAATTCAGAGCCATGCCTTGATGATCCCAGAGCTTTATTTTATCCACTGGAATTTCCAACCTTTGTGTTGTTTTCGCTTACCCTTTAAGCATTCAGTAACATGACTTGAATATAATCCAAACTTTACTGCAAATTCACGTTGATTATTCCAAATAACCATTTCACCGCTAGATCCATGAGCATAGAAAAAATGTGGATTATTAGATACATACGACTTGGGACGACTATTTATTCGCTGTTCGTAATATGTCGCCCAACAACAATTATCCGGCTCATAGTCCCCATTATTGTCTTTGCGTTCAAGGGTCCGGCCACCAGGCCGGACTCCCATATCAGCAAAGAAATTTCGGAAATCATTCCAACGTTTACAGACTTTTATTCCACGTCCACCATAATCAGAATAGCGTTTGTTGTTGGGATTGCTACAGCGCGACTTCATGCATTCCCAGCTTGAATAGGTTGGAGTTTTACTCATTCCGTGTTTCATAGTATGCTCTCGCAATCCTTACTGCTCTCATCTGATCATCCCACTGTAATTTGAGATGGGGGAATTTCCCCCATTGATCGTCACCTGTTCGAGCAAGACGATATATTGAGGCTGGTGTCTCGGGATACCCATAAATATCTTTGTTTTTGACCTTTTTGCAATATCCCTTAATCTGGATTTTAGATATTATGGACATAATCTTTTTTTTAGTCGTTCTAGCTTTAGTTTTTTAACTTCATCAATTCTAACCGGATTAAAAATAAGACGCATCTGTTCACACATGATCTCAACATCTGCCAGCTCTTCAACAACATTGTCAGGATTACCGTGCCGATGATTGAATTTTTGTAGTGCCTGGATTAGTTCGCTACACTCTTCAACAAGCATATCCATCTGAGAAGTTCGACCCCACTCTACAAGAGCCTTTGCGTATAATTCTTTTTTTGTTCATGTCAGTCCCCCGACCCAGGATAAAAAGGCTGAGACCGCAAACAATCCCAGCCAAAACAATAACATTTTCAGCTTAAACCACATGACTAGAAAGGAATATCAGAAGGGGTTACTTCATGTTCCTCAAGCTGTCCCAGGAGCCATTTAAGGTTAGCTATCGCTTCCTCTCGACTACCCAGCACGATCTTTATGGGAATATTCCTGTAACTTCCATCTTTTTTTGTGGCAGGTACACCACCGCCTGCAATTGAATCATACTCGCTCACAATAACCCATGTCGTGTAAAACTTACCGTCTTTACCTTCATTGCCGCCCACAACCTCAAAGGAACCTTGATATTCATTGAGCTTGAAGGCATTATACTGATCAACTACTTTGTGCATTGTTTTTTTTCCTCCTGGTATCCAGTTGAACCCCAACCAGATCCCTTTAATATGAATGTTGTTTGACCCACTAATCGCTTAACCCGTGCCCACTGATGGCAATGGAAACAGAATACGTTACGCAGTTTAACAGTTATTGCGTGTGTGTGTTCTGCAACATAGCCACAATTAAGACATTTGTAATCATATCTTGGCATCAGGTTTCTTTATACTCGCCTGGATACTTACCTGACGTAAACTCATCATGAGTTGTTTTCTGAGTATTTGTGCTGCATTAGATAAATGCAGTACAATGGTATTCTCCGTTGTTACCTGTGCGAACTTGACATCTGTTCCCAAGTGCAAAAAAGGAGGGTATACTCCTATGGTGTCAATGAGATGCTTGCCCAGTGCCTCCGGCCTACCATCGGAATTAGTTCCAACATCGACAAAATAAGGCCCCCTTAACTGCATAACCATTTCTTCGATGGCTTTCTTCATCTGGAAGGTATCCTTAGAATCCTTGATCAACGGTAACGGCAAATAACGAAGCCCTATTTCGAGCACTTCCTCGGCTCGACCATATTGGACAAATTC
>JADFUQ010000242.1 GCA_015222065.1 Bacteroidota bacterium | reverse complement strand
CCTTGCCTTTTTTTTACATTTGCGGGGCTGTTCTTGCCGTGATTATAAGTTATCAACTTTATGAAAAAATATAAGATCCTGGGGAATCATGACTACGGAGAATATGTGCCCTGGAAGACAGAACAGGAAAAACAAGCAAACCTGCAACGATTGATAAAACTCCAGCGGGATATTGGATTTGATCTTCTTCTGGATAAAGGGGGAGGAATTAGGTCGGATTTCATCCGATGTATAGATAACATATACCGCTCCAAAGGGGGGGTGTATGGACGCTACGCGATCCGGTGCGAAGCCGATTCGTTATGTGCGACCTGATGTGGGTAAGCTGTTTTAGTATACATATCATTAAGATATTCTAAAAAATACGCCATTTAATTAAAAATATGAAAAATAGTCCAGCATATATCATAACTGTTGTCAATGTAAAAAATTTCGTTACTTTTTTTACGTTTTTTTGTTTAAAAATAATAAGCATTGAAATGATTAATCCAGTGAAAAGTAAAACTAATGCTAAAATACTTATATATGGAAAAAGAAAAACAATAGCAGTTTTGTTAAGCGTTAATGTATTGCCAATTATTGCATTAGCCGATTGATAACCCAAAGGATCACTAATTGCAAATTTCCAATATGGTATGCGGGAAGTTGTTTTAAGTATGGACTTCAAGAAGTGCATACTGGCTATTACGGGCAATATGGCTAAAACAAAACGAGTAAATGATGTTTTTATATTTTCACTTTCGTTTAGAAATAAACGACTTAGTAATACAAATAACGAATAAAACAAGGTTGGTATAATCACAAAAAGAAGCATTGCATTTACCGTTCCGGTGAAAATTCCCGGTATCGCTAAAGAATTATTTAAAATATCAGGCAAAAACATGAGGATATTCTTACCAGATTTCCATTCAGATAATACTTCATAAACAACAAAGCCGCTAACAAAAATAAAGAAAAAGATTTCAGCCCAACTTAGTTTTATTTCTGAGAATAAGTCGAGCACCGGGGTACGTTTTTTTATCTCAATATTATCTTTAGAACAAGATTTATGGCATTGTCCGCATAAAATACATTGCCGATTATCCGATATGGCAGCGGGATATAGTTCTGATGTACAGGAACGTCCTGAAAATATATAGTGATTGCTTATACTGATGCAGTCTTTAGTTTTACAATTTTTACATACGTCGGTATCTTTTACTCTTAATTGTTTTAACGACATCATAGAATACAACCCAAGCAGATGACCTATCGGACAAATATAAGTACAAAATGTGCGTTTTTCCCAGACCAATCCGGCAGTTACGGCGACCGCAAGTAATATCAACATATAATAAGCCATATATCGCGGTATCCGATGGATTGCAAAAGTATGTATTCCTACAACCAATATTAAAGTATAAAAAAGTGTTATAATCCAACCTGATTTGAGAATAGTCCCGGGTTTTCTTCTGAAACCGATTTTACCAAAAAATGATGTAATTAATTCCATTGGGCAGATGCTGCACCAAAATCTTCCTAAAATTATTGCCGTAACAATTATGAACGGCCACCAATAAGACCATACAATAAGGTTTGATAAGTTTGTATTACGCAAGACTAAAGCAAAATCTTTATTATTTGTAGTTACACCAATTGCCCCGTAAATAAGAAGTATGAATACAAGAAGTGTTGCAAATTGTAATGATGCCAGAAAGTATTTTTTCTTAAATAGTTGGTTTATTCCCATTCTGATTTTTCTTATATAGAATTACATACTACGTCCAATTACAATATTTAGTAGCAGAAATTTAATCCGAAGCCAATAGATGTGAAGCCAGTATTAATAAGAACAATGTCGCGTTATATACTGTAATATCTCGTTTTCTCATTTCAAAAAATATATCAATCCATCACATTTTAAACAACCTGAATAATTCATTAAATCCAGATTTTCTCCAAATTCAAACCATATCTTACCCATCATTAATTACTTCTAAGTCAAAATGGGGGTCCCGAAAGAAGTTTTAAAGGGGGAATTAATATGAAAACAAGTATATTACATCTGGTGCTTATCCTCATTCTTTGTATAAAGTCGTTACAAGGACAGTTAGTTGAACATGAAAAGACAGACTCTACAATAAGTACTATACAAAGCCAATTGGATGATTTTAAATATATTACATCACATTCATTTTCGTCCGCTCAATATCCGGACTGGAAACTGCTCGCCTATACCGGGTTGACGATGGTCTTTATCCTCAGTTATGATACAGAATATCACGAAGATTATGGTGTGGAAAAAGAATATGACTTGATGGGATTGCCACGAGTATTCGGCAATATCGGGACCCTATACGACAGACCCGGTCCATTATTCTTTTCGATGGGATTGACTGGCGCTCTATATGGCGGAGGTACAGTTTTCAGAGATCACAAGCTTCAGCAAACTGCTGTTATGATGGTTCAATCCTTCATCATTACCGGTATATTCACCATGGCTTTGAAGGCACTGATCGGCCGGGCCCGACCTTACGTTGCGAATGATCCTTACCTTTTTAAACCGTTTAATTTTAATTTTGATTCTAATTTTATGAGCATGCCATCAGGTCATACCTCCAGTATTTTTGCCTTGATGACGGTGCTTGGCAAACAGTATGATTCCTGGTACGTGAGGATACCAGCGTATACATTTGCTCTGTCAGTCGCCCTACAGCGAATGAACACCAGTAAACACTGGGGATCTGATTTACTAATCGGGGGAGCTATCGGATATCTGGTCGGTTCCGCCGTCGTAAAAAGAAATAGTCATACGGTGGGATCACTCGATATACAACCTGTGGTTAACGGGCAGGGTGTCGGTTTAACAATTCAATTCTAAAATGAGGATGTAGCCCATCTGTTG
>JADFUQ010000241.1 GCA_015222065.1 Bacteroidota bacterium | reverse complement strand
TTCATATTGAAGCATGAGGTGCTCACAACAAATAGAAGTACCACTGGAATTCTATATGGAAAGTATTTAATATTGTTTTTCATCAGGTCAATAATACCGTCCCTAAAAAGCATTACCTTTTAATAGGGATAATTATACCCAATAGAAGAACCAGTTTTGTTTCTTTTCCTTCTATTCTTATATTTTTCAAGTAATATCTTACCCCAAGAGATAGAGGTAGTCCCTTGATTCTCGTAGTGATATTACTTTCCAGTGAAATTATGTTAAATAAAGAATCTGAGAAATATGATTCGTAATTCACTGCAAGATATTTTAGTGAGTGATTTACCCATATTTCAATTTCCATGTGTTTTTTATAAATTGGTATACCAAGACCATAATTAAAAGAAAGAACATAATATGAAGGATCTGAAGAATAGGGATACCCGGTTGAAACGGCAATTCTATGATAGAGATTCCGTATTGGCCAGATGCTGAATGTAAATCCTGCCTCAAGAGGTTCTATTCTATCAAACCCCGATTCCGAAAGGCGAAGGCGAAATGTCCAATATTTACAATCGATTACCTTGAGGGGTTTCCAATGCTTAAGTTCCGGAATTTGAGCATAATCGAAATCAAGGATATAAACCCCATCCTCAAGCACAACTTTAAGATTTGATACATACCTCTCGATCATATTTACATAGGTTGAATCATAAACCTTGGCGGATTTGATTACTTTATAAAGTACCATCCTCTCTAAATTATCATCGTCTACCACAATGCCATATTGTTCGATACGAAGAATTTCACCAAAGGAGTATGACGCTTCTGTGGATTTAAGAGTGATTTCAATACCTTTCGTTTGAGCAAGTATATCTTCAATAGAGATAATCGCTATTAGAATAAGGAGTAAAAAGCCTATACGAAAGCCCCGTATATAAGCGAGGTTATGTGCACGACTCTTTGACAGATAATCTTTTTTACCTTTTGTTCTCTTCTCCATAATATCAAGTATAGCGTATTTTTACAGCAATGTCAATGATTTCAAGAATCCAACTTCTGCAACTCTTCAGAGAAGGCGAGAAGGTTTATTTCTTTAATTCAGAATTTAAAAAGTCAAGAGTTAGAACCTGAGACCAAATGAACATAACTAATGGGTAATGAAATTACTGTATAGAAGCATACCGCAAGAGATCTTTGCAACCTCTGCACAGTATCCAAAATCTATATGTGCTGGAGTATCTTCAAGAGTGAAATTGTAAGGTGAAAAATCGTATTCCTCAAAAAAAATGGATGGATAGCCATTTTTCCAGAAGTAGTATGAATCGGAGTATCCAATATGGTTGTTAGTATTGACTGGAGAAATTGATGTGTATCTTTTGCATATATTATGAGCTAATTCCGTTATGTGCAAAGATATCTCATTATTCTGAAAATTAAGATTCCATTCAGATCTGTCAGTAGTGTTTCCAACTTGATTGTTATCTATCATGAATTTGATATCCTTTTTGTTTTTTATTGCTTCATTTACAAAATGTTGGCTACCTGTAAAACCATCTTTCTGCATGGTCATGAATTCCTCTGCACCAAATGCAACAAATTGAATAGTACCCTTAGTTTTGAAACCAGTTGATTTTAATATCCTGGCTACCTCAAGACAGACTGCAACACCGGATGCATTATTGTCGGCTCCGGGAGAAATAACTAATGGATCACTGCTTTTCCCCAATGTGAGACAATCATAGTGAGCCCCAAGAACATATATATCGTCAGGATTTTTCTTCCCCTCCAATGTACATATAACATTGTACTGATATGTAGTGTAGTAGTTCCTGGAGTGTGGTGGCCATGCGACAGTAATGGTGAATGAATCGATGAATACACTATCATACCCCATACTAACAAATTGGTTTTTAATCCACTCTGCAATATCTTTTCTATTATCGGCAAGCATAAACCGTGTCTTAAAATTGGTAAGTTTTGCAATCTTATTGGATATGCTTTCCGATTTGATAAGATTCAAAGCGCTCTGAATTATTGAATCCTGTTGAGGAGTAATGCTGAAATTTGCGTTTGACTTATTTGATGGGTATATAGGAAATTGGATGGCAATTAAAGTGAAGAAGGTTGCTATTAGTACTGATTTCAATTTCATTTTTCTCATTATTTTTACCTCCATTTATAGAAGCAGTTTATTGATATAATATTGATTTGTCAAGTATTAGAGATACATTAACAGCAGATAGGTATGGACATTGAACTAACAAGAACTAATCAACTAATTAACTATTCCATAACCCTACGAACTCAATTAACCCAACAAGCCCTACTGTCAAAAAGTTTACCCCGTGAAATGAATGTCTGTCTATTTCAACGGGGTCAACTCCCGTCCCCCTATTTTTCCCCTATTTTTTTGACTAATGACTGTTGACTACTGACTGATGACTGTAGTTTACCCCTTGACAAGAATAAAT
>JADFUQ010000240.1 GCA_015222065.1 Bacteroidota bacterium | reverse complement strand
TGAAATTGCTTGCCCTGTGTAATCCACGAAGTGGTGCAACGCAATTACACAGGGCGGGCAATATTTAACAGGGAACGACTGTACCGGGGTGGCAAAAAATTACTTCTCGGAGTGGATTCAATTTTAAATGTGATAAGATGAAAAAAAATAAATTATTTGTATTGCTGATATTGGGAGTTTGTTATATATCTTCTGCACAAAATATTCTGACTCTGGAGGATGCAGTATTAGGCTCCAGAACAAAATTTGCACCCAAAAATCTTAATCAGCTTCAGTGGCAGGGAGAAATTGATAAGTTTACTTTTGTTAAAAACGATACTTTATTTCAGGGTAATGTAGAAAATAACAGTATTGTTTCACTTCTGCATATTTCAGATATGAATATTGCTTTGAAAAATCATGATTCAATTAATCTTAAGAGATTTCCCAGGATCTTTTGGAAAAATTCTGAACAGCTGGAATATATAGAAAACAATAACTTGTTTATTTATAATATTTCAACAGGATCATTTGATGTGATAATTAATTATCCCGAGGGGGCAGATAATGTCGATATATGTGAAGCAAATAATTTTCTTGCTTATACAATTGGTAATAACCTATTTGTTAGTATAAATAGAAAGATAATCCAGGTTACTAACGAAGATAATCCTGGAATTATCTCCGGGCAAACTGTACATAGGAATGAATTTGGAATAACCAATGGCACCTTCTGGTCACCGGGAGGTAAATTTCTTGCCTATTATAGAAAGGATGAAACCATGGTTGCTGATTATCCCCTTGTTAATATATCGGGCAGAATAGCTGCTCTTGAAAATATTAAATATCCAATGGCAGGTATGAAAAGTGAGGAAGTGACATTATGGATATATGATCTTGAAACAGGTAAGAAAACAATGATTCAAACAGGGAAACCTAAAGAACAATATCTTACAAATATTGTCTGGTCGCCGGATGAAAAATATATTTTTATTGCTGTATTAAACAGAGGACAAGACTTAATGAAGTTAAACCAGTATGATGCCAATAGTGGTAAATTTGTTAAAACACTTTTTGAGGAGAGTAATGCCAGGTATGTTGAACCGCTTCATGCTATTGAATTCCTGGAAAATGATAAGAAGAAATTTATCTGGCAAAGTAAACGTGATGGTTATAATCATCTTTATCTGTATAATACAAATGGTAGATTACTGAATCAACTTACACGAGGAGAATTTGATGTTACCGAAAATCTGGGAACTGATAAAGAAGGTAAATTCCTTTACTTTATTTCTGCTCAATCTAATCCTATTGAAAGACAAGTATATAAACTTGATCTTGAGACCCGGGAAGTTATCAGGCTAACCATTAATAAAGGCATACATAATGCTGCAATTAGCAAAACAGGGGAATATATATTAGATACTTATTCAAATATTAATGAACCAAGGATTATTAATCTTTTAAGTGTAGAAGGAAATGTAATAAGAAATCTTCTTACTGCTGACAATCCGTATAAAAACTATAAACTTGGAGAGATTACAATATCTTCAGTAAAATGTAGTGATGGTAAGACAGATTTATATTACAGACTAATTAAACCTGTTGACTTTGATCCTTCACGCAAATATCCGGTAATTATTTATGTATATGGAGGCCCCCATTCCCAACTAGTTACAAATCGGTGGCTTGGAGGTTCAAGAATGTGGCAACACTACATGGCACAGAAAGGCTTTATTGGATTTACTATGGATAATCGTGGTACGCTTGGACATGGTTTTAATTTTGAAAGTAGTATTCATCGTCAGTTAGGAAAACTTGAAATGGAAGATCAAATGAAGGGTGTTGAGTTTCTGAAGTCTTTGCCCTATGTTGATACTAATCGAATTGGGATACATGGTTGGAGTTATGGGGGGTTTATGACTGTTAATCTGAAATTACATTATCCGGAAATTTTTAAAGTTGCCGTAGCAGGCGGACCGGTAATCGACTGGAAATATTATGAGGTTATGTACGGAGAAAGATATATGGATACTCCACAGGAAAATCCTGATGGATATGAACAGGCAAATCTAATAAACTATGTGGATAACCTTAAAGGTAAGCTTCTAATCATTCATGGAGCAATTGATCCCGTGGTAGTTTGGCAAAATAGTTTGGCTTTCGTCCAGGAGTGTGTGAATAATAAAAAACAAATGGATTATTTTGTTTATCCTGGACATCCTCATAATGTAAGGGGAGCAGACAGAGTACATCTTATGAGAAAAGTGTCAGGGTATTTTATTGATAATTTGTAATACTTATGAGTACTTTTATTGATATTACAGGAAAATCTTTGTTTTAAACTCATTTCTGCCAGGTTTTGTTATTTGGAGATGTTTTTGTTGCAATAAAATCCTTTAGGTAAATATCCACTGAAAAATAATATTCATCTCGAATTATTCCCAGCTTAATTCTTTTTCCTGATTTTCGGCAGAAAAATTCATATATATCATTTATTGATAAATTGTAAGCGCGGTTGTTATTTATGTATTTTATTTCATCTCCACTTCTTAATCCGGCATTCTCTGCCGGTGATCCTTTTCTAACATGACTTATCACGTAATATGGTAGTTCAGGGATAGGGGTTTCAATATCAATCCCGCTGCGGTTTACTTTAAATGGATCATTGAAGTTACTGTTTTTCGTTAATGTGATTTTCTTATTTGGATAATCGATGATTACATTAAACCGGCGCAGTAATTCTGCTCCCAATGTACCATTTCTGTAATCTAGTCCCATTGATTGTCCCGCTGATATTGAATCAGGAAAGGCTGCTATAGGATTTGAAAAAACAAAATTGCCTATTTGTACTTCAGAGATTTTTCCAAGCTTCCCAAAAATATCTCCATTTAATCCCTTGCCCAGAAAAACCTCAATGGTTTCTTCCGGTACTTTTATTAGCGAATCAGAAAAAGTATCAAGCCATAGAGAGTGACTTGCTCCTGTATCAACTAAAAGCTTTACAGGAATTCTGCTACCATTGTTCATTACAATATATGCCAGAATATATGGTTTTGTTTCGTGGATTATGAGAGGTAATGATTCATTTTTTCTACCACTTCGAAAAATCCACCATCCCTTTTTATAGTTATATGTTTTAGGATCATGGAATGAGATGATATTTTTGGAATAGTCTATTTCGACAATAAAATTCATAAAAATATTATATCCTAAGAGTCCATGTATCCTTGTTCCAAATACTGAAGATAAATTGAAAACATTTTGCAGAAGTATTATTAGGTCCTGATTTGTGCCACGTATGCTGGAAACATTGAAACTGTTTCCGGAGGAATGCAGAGCATCAATAGGCTCACCTTGTCCTAATCCATGTATTTTAATTTGTCTGGTGTAGTTTAATAAAAGACTGTCGCCAATCGAAAGCTCTGTCATAATAGATGTACTAACACCAGTGTCAAGGATAAACTGTAATGTGTCTGAATCATTTATCACAACAGGAAGAATAATAAGGTTGTTAATGAATTTGAAAGGAAATGAAACAGATTTTTGTGTGGAATTGACAAATGATAAATTCTGTATCTGCTGCTGTGCATATAATGATGTATTAATACATCTAAATATACTTAAGCATGCTAACAATGAAAACAGGAATATATTATTTATTCTTCTTTTATTTAAATACTTCATCCCGGTAATAGATTCTTTGTATGAAAGATAACTATTCATATTTTGTGCCAATTACATTAATTACCTTATCAATAAATAGTTACAATAGATTGAATAACTTCTGCCGGTTTCCTATGTGAACGGTTCCGATACATTATGTGTACATATACGAACAAAACCATTGTTGCATCGTGTATTATATAGACCTGTTAAAACAAAAACTACTATTAAAATTGACATAATTTTTTTATGTAATAATGGTGGC
Source organism: Bacteroidota bacterium (assembly GCA_015222065.1). Lineage (GTDB taxonomy): Bacteria > Bacteroidota > Bacteroidia > Bacteroidales > VadinHA17 > JADFUQ01. Next base: position 8,878 of record JADFUQ010000240.1, on the reverse strand, counting down.
CAAAAGATTTGATATTAATAATACTTTAAAATTAAGGAATTTAACAATTAAAAAAAAACATAAATAATTAAAAGAATACTACCAAGAATTTACATAATAATCAAACAGCCGAAGATTCTATTAATTCCCTCAATCGCTTTGCTATTGATCTGATTGGAACGATGAAGGATGAATGGAACTATGAACGATGAAGGTTGAATGTTGAAAGATGAAGGATGAAAGGTAATGGGGCGAAGGAGCAAAGAAGAAGTAAGAAGTAGGTAGTAAAAAGTATATAGTATGAAGAAAAAAAGCAATGAATTATGAAGTGCTTCACGACTCATGCTTCACGAATCTTTTGAATATTGTCAATATTTTGTCTAATAAAAAGTATAGAATCACTACATAACTGGAACATAAATCTTAATAAGTTAAATGTTATACGTTATTTATGTGCTTCAACTCATTGACACTTCGACTTTTCGACTTTTTGACTTTTCGACTTTTGATCTTTAACCTATTATTCAACTGAAAAACTCTTGATGCATTCATCCACAGTGTGGTGAATCTTGAAAATATTGTGTAACTGCAATAGCTTAAACAATTCCATTACCTCGTCTGAGATATTACAAAATCGTAAATCTCCATAATTATTGTTAGCACTTTTCATTACTGAAAGAAAAACTCCAAAACCGGAACTATCAATATATTCTACTCCTTTAAGATCAATTACCAGTTTTGTATTTGGTTTTTCAAAAAATTCAGAAAGCTGATCTTTTACCGGATCAGTTATCAAAGCATTAAATTTCTTAATATCATCGAATTTTACGACAATAACACCATCTTTTTTTTCAGTTTTTAACATTGTATATAGATTATTATTATTTAGTAACTATTCAGTGCTTTATGTTTGGAATGATAAAATTAAGAAGTGACTAAAGTGTCTAAAATGCCTAAAGTTATAACTTTTTCTCTTCTCAACTTTAGTTCACTTTCAACTTTAGTTCACTTTCAACTTCTTCTCATTTTCTCATTTCTTCACTTTAAGTACTGTTTAATTACATTATTTATTGATTTCTTTTAATTCCTCAATGGCCAGTTCACAGAGCTGTTTGAAATGATTGATAAATTCTTCATATTTGTTAATACCCTTCTCTTCCTTTGCCTGAACTTCGAATTCTTTTAATTCTTTTGCCAGATTTTCCATCCCCATTATTGATATTGATGATTTAGCTTTGTGTGCCAGGTTACCGAGCTTGAAATATTCCTTCTTATTATTTAAATCTTTCATTTCTTCGGCAAATTCAGAAACCTGGGAAATAAAGATGTTAATCATTTCTTTCATAATCTTCTTATTACCCCCCGACATTTCTTCAAGATAGGTTAAATTAACAATCTGAGGATTTTTCTTCATAGTACTCTATTTAATCAGTCTTAGAAATCCACCTTCTTTGATGGTGGTCATGTTTTTTTGTTAAACATAATATAAATTGTTGGAATACTGGAATACTGGAATATTGGAATGTTTATAATAGTCATCCATTTTCTTCCCATCATTCCATTATTCCATTTTTCCATCATTCCTTGATTATATTAATAAAGCGCCCTATGGGGGCAACTCAAAGCCACCTTCTTAGAGGGTGGATATTTACTATTTAAACATAAATGTAACAAAAAAAAGTTTTTCCGGAAAATCCTGAAGTAAAAGTAAAAAATAAACTTTAGATATTCCTGCCTGTAATATTGATTTAAATGAAATATTACATCAATAGTATCTTTTGAAATATCAATGTCTGTTGTCTCAATAAATATTAAAACTTTACATTTTATGCAGGTCTCTTATTAATCATTATTAGCTGATAATTGAGAAAATAGTAAAGAAAACAAATATTGAATTTTTAGAATAGAAAATATTTGTAATTTTATCGGGAGAAAAATCTATTCTTTTGTGATTTAAAAACTATTCACGGATGAAACAAAAAATGTCTTTTTTCACAATTATTTTCCTGGTATTTGTTTTGTGTGCTTCAGCTCAGGAAAAGCTTAAAATTAAAATTTCCGATTTTGATATTGATGAACCCGGATTACAATCAGCATGGACCCATCTGAAAATGGGAGATAAGTATTTCAAGGCCGGAAAGGGAACTTTCCCCGAAGCTATATTAGAGTATCAATTTGCACTTCAGTATAATCGTTATAATCCTGCATTAAACTATAATATAGGTGTGTGTTGTCTTTATTCTGATAAACAAGGAGATGCTCTTGGTTATTTTCAGAAAGCATTTGAGTTTGATAATAATATTGCTCCGGATATTCATCTGTTGCTTGGAAGAGCATATCAATATAATTATCAGTTTGATAAAGCAATTAAAGAATATCAGATTTACATGGGAGCGCTTACAGAAAAGGAAAAGAATAAAATGGATTTTGATATTGAACGACGGATGCAGGAGTGTCGAAATGGAATTGAATTGATTAAAGATACCCTGCGTGTAGAGATTACAAATATTGGTAATAACATAAACTCTAAACAGGATGATTATAATTCAGTTATCTCGAAAAATGAAAAAAGGATGTATTTTACATCAAGACGACCATTCTATGCAAGACCTGACAGAAATTATTTTGATAACAAATTCAATGAAGATATTTATGTAAGCTATTATGAAGATAACAATTGGGGTTTGGCTCAAAATCTTGGGAAAACGGTTAACAGTAAATATAATGATGCGGTTCTTTCTATTTCTCCCGATGCGCAAAATCTTTTTTTATACAGAGGTGTTAAAAGAAAAGGAGATTTTTATGTGAGCGAAGCTATAAAGGATAAATGGACATCTCCTAAAAGATTTTCCGGAAAGTTTAATTCTTCATCTTCAAGGGAAACAACCCTCAATTTTAATGAAGATGGGAGTAAAGCAGTTTTTGTAAGTTCAGACAAGAAAGAATCAATAGGAGGTACTGATATCTTTTTTATCCGGAAAGGGCCAAATGATAAATGGGGAGAACCGGTAAATTTGAGCGCAACTGTTAATACAACCTATGATGAAGAGGGTGTTTTTATTGACTCAATTGGAAATACATTGTACTTTAGTTCCACCGGGCATAATAGTATGGGCGGTTATGATATTTTTAAAACAACAATGGATGAAAAAGGTAACTGGTCGGAACCTGTGAATCTGGGTTTTCCTATAAATTCACCTTATGATGATTTATTTTATATACCTACCAGGGATACTGCTGTTTCATATCTCTCATCTGTCAGGCAGGATGGATATGGATATATGGATATTTATAAAATAACCTATTTGCCACCTCCTGAACCGGAAATAATTAAAGAGGAACCCGAACCTGTTATTGATACTGTTGTTGTAAAAATAAAAGAAACTGAACCCAAATTTATTGTAAGAGGTTCAGTATTAAATAGTAAGGATTCGTCTCCTGTTGTGGCAAAACTTGAGGTAATTGATATGGATATTAACCAGGTGGTGGCTACAACTATTTCTGATCGTAGTGATGGTTTCTATTCTGTTAAGCTTGGCGAAAAGAAAGATTATGGGATTGAAATTACAGCCCAGGGTTACCTTGTTTATCTCGATATTCTGGAAGTTGAAGAAGATTTAGGATCGAATGAATTTTTCCGTAATTTTCTTCTTAAACCTATTGAAGTTGGTGAAAAGGTTATCCTAAAGAATATTTTCTTCGAATTTAGTAAAGCTGTACTTACATCTGATTCATATATTGAACTGGGTAGGATACTTAAACTTATGAGTACAAACCCGGGACTGCGAATAGAGATTTCAGGCCATTCAGATAATATTGGTTCATATGCATATAACCAGAAATTGTCTGAGCAAAGAGCTAAAACAGTGGTCGATTATCTGGTTGGTTTGGGGATAGATCCTGCCAGGCTCGAATATGCAGGTTATGCTTCCTCACAGCCTGTTGCCAGTAACGATACTGAAGAAGGAAGGGCTCAAAACAGAAGAGTTGAGTTTAAGATACTTAGCAAATAATACCGGTAGTTTTTACTGATGCTTTTGCAAATCTTTGGTTTCCCGCAAAAATTGCGGCATTTTATCCTTGTTGCAAAAGATGTCTGTTTACCTTATTGATCATCCTATTTTTCTTACTTTTGCGAACAATTATTTACTATTAATCGATTAAATAAAATGAAAGAAACCCCATTTATTAAGTACCATGAGAAGCTGGGTGCGAAGATTGTCCCATTTGCAGGTTATAATATGCCGGTTGAATATAGTGGAATTACTAATGAACATATTATTGTGCGTGAAAAACTTGGGGTATTCGATGTTACGCATATGGGTGAATTTTGGGTTATTGGTCCAAAGTCATACAGGTTTGTTCAGCATATTACTTCAAATGATGTTTCTAAACTTTCTGATGGGCAAGTTCAGTATTCATGTTTTCCCAATGGTAACGGAGGAATTATTGATGACCTTCTGGTTTACCGGTTTAGTAACGAAAAATACCTGATGGTAGTAAATGCTGCAAATATTGAAAAGGATTGGAACTGGTGTGTGGAAAATGCTGCTAAAGCCGGACTTGTACCAGGGCAGGATATCTTGAACGCTTCAGATGATATTGCACAGCTGGCTATCCAGGGCCCCCTTGCATTGAAAGCAATGCAGAAATTAACCGATTACCCGGTTGAAGAAATGAAATTCTATACCTTCGCTGAAGTGAATTTTGCGGGCATAAAAAATGTGATTTTTTCAACCACAGGTTATACAGGTGCCGGAGGTTGTGAAATATATATTCCAAATAAATATTCTTCTGAATTATGGGAAGCTGTTATGAAGGCAGGAGAGGAATATGGAATTAAACCAATTGGTCTTGGCGCCAGAGATACACTTAGACTTGAAATGGGCTACTGCTTATACGGCAATGATATTGATGATAATACATCACCTATTGAAGCAGGTTTGGGCTGGATAACAAAATTTACCGATAATAATAATTTTATTGATAAAGATCTGTTATTAAGACAAAAAGAAAAAGGTGTTTCCAGAAGATTAAAAGGGTTTGAGATGATTGACCGGGGTATCCCACGGCAACATTATAAAGTTGCAGATAATAATGCTGATTTGATTGGCGAAGTTACATCAGGAACTATGTCTCCTATGATGAGAAAAGGCATAGGCATGGCTTATCTCAAAAAAGGATTCTGGAAAGAGGGAACTGAAATAAATATCCTGATAAGGAATAAATCACTTAAAGCAAAAGTTGTGAAATTGCCAATATACAAGGGCTAAGATTATTTGCTTCGATTATTTGATAAGAGAAAATGCGTAATAGGAAGAAAATAGAAGTTTGTTTTTCTCCCGCTCTTTTTCAATACTATAAGAATAGTAATGCTATTGTTGTGGTAATTGATGCTTTGAGAGCTACATCGGCAATTTGTAACGCGTTTCAGAATGGGGTGGAGAAACTGATTCCTGTGAAAACAATTGATGAGGCAAGGGAGTATAAAAAGAAAGGTTTTATTGTTGCTGCTGAACGGGACGGGTATGTTCTGGATTTTGCAGATTTTGGCAATTCTCCGTTTAATTTTACAGAGGAAAGGGTTAAGGGGAAAACTATTGTTTATAGTACCACCAATGGAACTCAGGCTATTCAAATGGCAGAAAGTTGTCACATGGTGGTAATTGGATCTTTCCTGAATTTGTCCTGTCTGTGCAATTGGTTGGTTAAGCAGGGAAGGGATGTGTTGCTCCTATGTGCAGGATGGAAAAATAAAATCAATCTTGAAGATACTGTTCTGGCTGGTGCAATAACAGAAAAACTGATGGCAAGTGATAATTACACTTCGATATGTGATTCTGCAATTGCATCTCTCGATTTATGGTCACTTGCAAAACCGGATATCCCTGGATACATAGACAAGGCAGCTCAGAGAACACGCCTTAGGGAAAAAGGTCTTGATGATGTTATTGAGTTCTGCCACACTCCGGATTCAGCAAATGTTATTCCTGTTTTGAAAGATGGATACCTTGTGGAAATAGGGGAAGAGAGTAAGAAGTAAGTAGTAGGTAGTAAGTAGGCAAAGCGGAGAGTTTGAGGTTTAAAACTAGTAACCAGTAACCAGTAACCAGTAACTCTTTGGAATAGAGGTTTTAAACAATTAATATAAAAAAAACAAATATGAAAAAACATAATTTTTATGCAGGCCCTTCAATACTTCCTGAGTTTACCGAAGATCAGGTTGTTAAAGCAGTTAAGGATTTTTATGGTACGGGATTATCAATCATGTCAATCTCTCACAGAAGTAAGGAGTTTGTAGCAGTTATGGATGAAACTATATCACTATTCAGGGATATGCTCAATATTCCTGAAGGTTACCATGTATTGTTCCTTGGAGGTGGTGCCAGTTTGCAATTCGCTATGGTTCCTATGAACCTGATGAACAAAAAAGCTGCTTACCTGAATACCGGAAGTTGGGCAAAAAAAGCTATGAAAGAAGCGAAAAATTTTGGAGAAATGGTTGAAGTTGCCTCCTCTGATGATAAGAACTTTTCATATATTCCAAAGAATTATAAAATTCCTTCTGATGCAGATTATCTTCATATCACAACAAATAATACTATTTATGGCACTGAAATTAAGGAGGATATGGATGTTGAAGTCCCTTTGGTTGCTGATATGTCTTCAGATATTTTCAGCCGGATGATTGATGTGTCAAAATATGTTCTTATTTATGGTGGTGCACAAAAGAACCTTGCTCCTTCTGGTGTCACATTTGTTATCGTTAAGGAAGATGCCCTGGGAAAGGTAAATCGTACTATACCAACTATGCTTGATTATAAAACCCATATAGAAAAAGGATCAATGTTTAATACTCCCCCCTGCATAGCAATATTTGCAGCACTGCAGACACTAAAATGGATAAAGAACCTGGGTGGTGTAGAAGTTATGAATAAGATGAACCGGGAAAAAGCAGAGCTATTGTATAAAGAAATTGGCAGAAACAAGTTGTTTATTCCCACTATTACTAACGAACAGGATCGTTCAATAATGAATGTTTGCTGGGTTATGAATAAAGATTTTACTTCCCTTGAAAATGAATTTCTTGAGTTTGCTACCGAAAGAGGGATGGTTGGAATTAAAGGTCACCGCTCGGTAGGTGGTTTCAGAGCTTCAATTTATAATGCTTTACCTAAAGACAGTGTTGAAGCACTCATTGCAGTTATGCAGGAATTCGAGAACCATAAAGCATAAATTCTATGATTAGAAACAAAGAACATAGTTTCACAAATTGATTAAAAAACCTTAATTTTCAGGTTTTATAAATAATTTAGTTAATAGTCAGCAGTCCACAGTCGGCAGTCTACAAGAAAGTAAATAACAATCAAACAATTATAACACATACTTAATCACATGATTCAAAATCCTGAGAAGTATAAATAGCCCAGTTTTCAGATTGCCGACTGCTGACTGAAGATTGCCGACTTAAATTCAAAGTATAATGAAATTAGCCATTATCAAGCTATAAACATTGAAGTTCCGATACAATTAAATATATAATAATGAAGAAAGTATTAGTAGCAACTGTAAAACCATTTGCCCCTGAAACATTACCCCTTATAAAAAAGATTTGTGATGAAGCAGGTTATGAAATGCAGTTGATTGAAAAATATGAAAGCCAGGAGAATCTTATTGAAGCTGTAAAAGGAGCTAATGCCCTGATAATCCGTTCAGATAAAGTGACAAAGGAAGTAATAGGAGCTGCAGAAAACCTTGAGATAGTGGTAAGGGCTGGTGCCGGATATGATAATGTTGACCTTGAAGCAGCTACAGCGAATAATGTAGTAGTGATGAATACACCCGGACAGAATTCTAACGCAGTGGCCGAACTGGCACTTGGAATGATGGTCTATTTTGCACGTAACCTGTTTAATGGCAAGCCAGGTACCGAACTAAAAGGTAAAAAACTTGGAATGCATGCTTATGGTCACGTTGGGAAATTGGTAACCAACATTGCAAAAGGATTTGGCATGGAGATATTTGCTTTCGATCCCTATATTGAAAATGATGATATACGGAAAGATAATGTTATCCCAGTTAACTCTGCTGAGGAATTGTATCGAAAATGTCAGTATATTTCTCTCCATATACCGGCTAATGAAAAAACAAAAGGATCTATTAACTATGATCTTATGAAACAAATGCCTATGGGAGCAACTATTGTAAACACTGCCCGTAAGGAGGTGATTGATGAAGATTCTTTATTGAAAATTATGGAGGAGAGAAGTGATTTTAATTATCTGGCTGACGTTGCTCCTGATTGTAAAGATGAATTTGAACAAAAGTATGATGGGAGATATTACTTTACTCCGAAAAAAATGGGTGCTCAAACAAAAGAAGCAAATATTAATGCAGGAGTTGCAGCGGCAAATCAGATAATAAATTTTTTTACAAAAGACGATATTACATATAAAGTTAATTAATGTCAGCACCCAGCACCCAGTAACCAATTAACCATGGCAGTATTAAGACCATTTAAAGGAATCAGGCCAACCAGAGAAATTGCTGAAAAAATAGCCTCCCGTCCCTATGATGTTTTAAATTCGCAGGAAGCGAGAGAGGAAGCTATAGGTAATGAATATAGCTTGCTTCATATTATAAAACCTGAAATTGATTTTGAACAGGATGTGGATATACATAGCAATATAGTTTATAATAAGGCTAAAGAAAACTATAGTAAATTTTTACAAAAGGGATGGTTGGTTCAGGATAGTAAAGAACATATTTATATATATGCCCAAACAATGCATGGCAGAACACAATATGGTATTGTCGGAGGAGCTTCTGTTGATGATTATCTTAATGGTGTAATACGGAAACATGAACTCACCAGACCAGACAAAGAAGAAGATCGCAT
>JADFUQ010000239.1 GCA_015222065.1 Bacteroidota bacterium | reverse complement strand
TGTAGTTTACCTTCAACAACATTGCCTTTTATATCAACCACCACCATTTGGTCAGGTTTCATTTCCTTATATGAAATTCCACTTGGTTTAATAACCATTAATTTCTTTTCACGGTCAAATGCACTTACATTGCCCCAGGTAAAATTAACTAACTCATGTTTTACCAGGTCAATATTTGCTTTATATACTGACTTTTTTAAATTTTCTAACATACGTATAGTTTAAGCAATTCATTCAAAGGGATTTTCGGTTGGATAATACATCCCCTTGGGCAGGTTGAATGAAACATCATCAACTCCCAAAAGCCGGGATGCGGAATAGAGAGCTTTCCCTGCATGTTTGAATCCGACACCTGCATGATGCGGAAATTTCTTTTCCAACAGTACATGTCTGTAAAATCTTCCCATCTCTTTAATGGCAATTATCCCTGTACTGCCGAAGGTTTTCGGATCTATATCAAGCACTTCTCCTTCTGCTACATACACTTTCAGTTCATTTTCAGGTGTGCCCTGGAAGCGGAAAAGGGTCATATCCCCTGCCCCGATTGTTCCCTCAATTGTTCCCCTTGTAATATCCGGCTCTTTATCAGGTTCCAGTAATCTGTGCATAATAAGTTGATATTTCATCTCATAGTTTGCCATACATGATGAGCAGGTATTCCCGCAGTGGAATCCCATAAAGAGATCGTTATGAGCATAATCCCCAATCGTTTCTTTTGCTTTCTCGTACATATCCAAAGGCACGGTATTATTAACATCCAGAATAGTAGCAGGAAAACCGGTTGCACATGTAAGCATATATTCACTTAAAGCGCCAAATATATCTGCTTCGCAGGCTACGGGAATTCCTCTTTGAGCCAGTCTGGAATTTACATAGCAGGGCACAAATCCAAAGCTTGTCTGAAATGCAGGCCAGCATTTATTAGCAAAAACTCCATATTCAGAAACACCCAGATTTTCATTCATAAATCCGGTAAGAGCTATTTCGTATTGTGCCAGTTTCGAAAGTATCCCTGGAAACTTATTGCCTGAGCCAAGTTCTTTTTCCATATCCTTCAACACCCCGGGCACTTCAGGATTATTTTTTGCTTTGTTAAACAGCTCATACAGATCAAGCTCACTGTTTTCCATAACCTCCACACCGATATCCATCAGTGGTTTAACCGGAGCATGGAGTGTATTAAAATCAAATGGTCTGGGTCCGAACGTAAATATCTTCAGCTTTTTTATTCCAAGGATTATTCTTGCAACCGGAATAAATTCTCCGATCATTTCTGCAATTTCCTCAGGTCTTCCAACCGGGTATTCAGGCATATATGGTTTAACATTTCTAAGCCCCGCGTTATAAGAGGCACTCAGCAGTCCGCAAAACGCATCACCTCTGCCACCATAGAGATCATTTCCGGTTTCTTCAGCCGCTGCAACAAACATAACCGGACCGTTAAATTTCTGCGCAAGCATAGAGAGAGGACCTTCTGGTCCGAAATTACCAAGATAAACAACCAGGGTGTTAACCTTATTCTTCTCAAGTTCTATAAGAGCCTCTGGTATGTCATTTTCATTTTCAACAATTGTGTTTATCTCTGTTACAGGCACCTTCTTTTCACCGCAGGCTTTAACAATATTTTTTCTTCTCTTTTCAGACAGTTCAATTGGGAAACAATCACGGCTCACGGCTACTATTCCGGTTCTTACTTCAGGTATGTTTTTCATAGTTCTAAGCTTTATATGTTAAAAGTTAAATGTTGAGTCCATCCGAAAAGGGGCAAAAAGACTTTTCAGAGTGGACTCAATATTAAGTGTTATCCACATTAATACACTGTTTTTCGTATTACAATTTTCATGTTACTTATGTCAAAAATAGTTATTTACCTGAACAAAAAATCATCATTAATTACTAAATTAGTACACTCTATTCTGAATCCTTATAATTCATACCGTTTTGACAATTCATTGCTTAAAATATTGTCTAATACTGTTTGTCTGTTTTTATTCGGGTGCTGCTAAAGCTCAAGCGCAAACCATTTATGATTCAACTATATACAGTTGGAAAAAATATTTTGATCTGTCATACGGACCTGATTACAACCTAATAAATGGCATTAAATACCTCTATTTGTATTCAAATGTTGATGGACATCCATTTTTCGGAGAAAACCAATTCTAT
>JADFUQ010000238.1 GCA_015222065.1 Bacteroidota bacterium | reverse complement strand
TTCGATTTGCTATCAATAAAAAGCAGGTTAATAAACAAAGAGTCTGTATCCGGTCCAACCTTTTTGTTGACTGGCTTAAAGGTCTTTGGCCTTATCCTGAGGATATCTTTCTCAAAACATACAATAGAGAATTGCCCGAGCGAATCAGACGTTACAGACGTTTTGGCCTTTTTTGCAGTAACTTCAACATTCTGAACCGGATAGGTGTTAAATGCAGTCAGTTTTCCATAGACCACCTTGTTTTGGGCAAGAACAAAAGATGATATGAATACTCCCGCTAATACTGTAATGACTTGTTTCATACGTATAAAATTTAATTTTCAAAGGTCGTATGTAACTCTCGATGAACCCTGGAGGGCTCGACGAAGTCAATTTTATTCATGCTTATTTGTGAATTTAGTATGAAAAAATTCATGTTCGTTTCATCTGAATATTATTTGATTACTAAGGTATAACAATTATACCATATTTGAGATTTCCCTAATATATTTTGGAGCATTGTATGAGACTATCCAACTCATTTATCTTATCAATATACAAATCCAAAGTTTTTTCAGATTCAAGAATCTTATTTTTGGTTACTCCACTCAATTCTACAATCGCCGGAATATCACTGATAAACACCACCACCGGTCAATTCTATCAAATTACATTAAATTATTTTCATGGTATTGTTATTATCCGAAATGGCATAATGGATTGCGATTGTAACAGGGGCGATCGGCCGATCGCCCCGACAAATAATCGATAAGTTAGTCCTGAATTATTTTCAAATCTGAATCAGTGTATTTTGGGATCGTAAAATGAAATTCTGTCCAGGAACCTTCCTTGGTTTTGCACCAGATTTCACCACCGTTTTTATCAATAAATTCCTTACACAGAACTAATCCTAAACCTGTTCCTGATTCACCTGCCGTTCCCACAGATTTATATTTTTGGTCAATATGAAATAATTTCTTTACATTCTCAACTGGTATCCCGACTCCATCGTCACTAACTATTACCTCAAATAATTTATTTTTGTCATGAACCTTTACTTCCACTGTTCCGCCCTTATTGCTGAATTTAACTGCATTATTAATTAAATTTCTAATCACTGTATTTATCATTTCCCTATCTCCATAGGCTGGCAAATCATCAGTAATATTAGTAGTAAGCACCACACCTTTTTTTTCTGCAGGAAGTTTAATTAAATTCATATTCACCTGTATCAGGCTCGAAATATTAAATTTTTCCGGTGAATACTCAATACGCCCCCTTTGTGAGTTTGACCAGGTTAACAGATTTTTAAGCAAATTGAAAATTTGTTCAGCTGATTTATGTATATTTTTCAAAGCCATCATCTTTTCCTTTTCTTCCAGGTTTTGATAGTTATCAATCATCATTTCACTCATTGAATGAAGACTTGAAAAAGGATTTTTAAGGTCATGAGCCAGAATTGAAAAGAATGTATCCTTTGTTGTATTAAGTTTCTTCAATTGCTCCTCCGATTGCTTCCGCCCGGTAATGTCTCGTGCAACAATAGTTATTCCTGATAATGCACCCTTTACATTTCTTCTCGGGGAGATTTTGGCATTAAACCAGAATGTTTTGTCTTTTTTTTCAAGAGAATAATCGAATTCTTCGAAACTACCCTTGTGCATTAGTTTGCTAAAAGCATTGGTCAGTTTCTGAACAATCAACTCAGGAAACCCGACATTTTTAAAGTGCTTGCCAATATATGATTCCGCTTCTGAATAAAGCGTTTTGTACTTACCCTGGTTATAAAATTCCTGAAATATTCCCGACTTATCTAATACAAAAACCAAATCATCAATGGAGCTAATAGTAGAACTTAATTTTGCTTCACTCTCTTCCACCATTTCTTTTTGTTGTGCAATCTCAGAAGTGCGTTCCCTTATTTTCTCTTCAAGTATCTTTTTCTCCCGAATAAGACTTTTTTCTCTCGTCCTTATTACAATAATGATTATTGCAATAATAAAAATAATATAGAATATGTAGGCATAATTGCTTCTCCACCAGGGAGGTGAAATGGTAATTTTTATACTGGCCCCTGCATTATTCCATACTCCATCATTGTTGGTTCCCTTTACATTAAATGTATATTCTCCAGGTGGTAATTTGGTAAATTGTACAAACCGTCTATTTCCGATTTCGATCCAATTATCAGATATACCTTCCATTTGGTACGAATATCTGTTTTTATCAGGATTAGTGAAATCAAGGGCTGAAAATTTAATGGTAAAAGAATAATCCCGATATGACAGGAAAATTCTGTCTGAGTATGGATTTATTTCCTGCCTTATACCATTTTTTTCTTTATCCAGTGAAGTGATTCGAATGGGTGGAATATAGTTGTTGTCCATAAGTGAATCAGGATAAAAGGAGATCAAGCCATCAATTCCACCAAAAAACATTTCACCGTCGTCAGCTTTGAAAACAGCTTTTAAGTTAAATTCCTTTCCAAGGAATTTGTCTTCAACCAGGAAGGTTTCTAATGCATTTTCATCAGGGTTCTTCATAGCAAGACCGCTTCCTGTTGAAAACCAGAGGTTTTCGTTGCCATCTTTGATAATATCATAGATAATGTTGCTGGGTAAGCCATCCTTAATTGTGTAGTGTGAAAAAACAGAATCAGCTTTGTCAAACCTGTTAATACCCGTACTGGCTCCTATCCAGATATTGCCGGTTCTGTCCTCACAAAGTGATATGACATAATTATCACACAGAGTATTTGATGAGTCAGGATTATTTACATAATAATAGACCCTGTTTTCCGAAGGAACATATTTGTTCAGTCCGTTTGACGTTGCTATCCAGATATTTTGATCTTTGTCCTCAAGCAGTGAATAAACCAGATTGCTGGTTATTGTCCAGGCAGTTTCATTACCCGTCTGAATGAGTGTTGAACTTTTTGTTTCCGTATTCAGAATAATAATACCATTTCCTGTACCAATCCAAATTTTGCCCCGGGAGTCTTCAACTATGCAATACACCCTGTTGTTATTGAAATAATTGAAGTCGGGTGTTTTAAAGTAGTCCTGAACAGGGATAAACAGATTGCTGTTTTTATCGAAAATACTGACTCCGTTTCTTGTTCCCAGCCATATACGTGATTTACTATCTTCAAAAATTACATGAACATGATTTTGAGGAATGTGGGTTCTTCCGGTTAATTCAGAAGTATAATGAATTACTTCATTCGTACCTCTGTCCAATATATTTAAGCCCTTACCCCAATTCCCTATCCATAATTTTCCGTCACTGTCCTGGTATACAGAAGCTATTACATTATCCAGTAAATTGATTGAATTTGGATTATCTGATTTCATGTATGTTCTTATGCTTTTCTTTTTCAGGTCTGTCTTATCAATACCCGCAATAGTACCAATCCACAGATTATTCGAGGTGTCCTCATATAAAGAGTAGACAATATCATGACTTATAGAATAGGTTTGGTCAGGTCCGCTTCTAAAATGAATAAAGCCGGCAGATCCTGTTGGTACGCTATACGTCATTTTATTAAGACCGCCACCATCTGTTCCAATCCAGATTGCACCTGTATGATCCTGTGTAATTGAGCGGATATAATTATGACTCAGATTGCCGGGCCGGTTATTGTCCTGATAATACCGGATTATTTTTTTGGTTTTTATATTGTAAATGTTCAATCCATTTTCAGTACCTATCAGAATATTACCGCGTTTATCTTCGAATAATGCAGTTATATGATTATGACTTATCGTGCCGGGATCCGATTCACTATGCGTATAATTATTGAATCGTTTATCATGCAGGTCAAAACTGGAAAGACCATTTAGCGACCCCATCCAGATTAATCCTTTGCTGTCTGTAATTATTGGAAATCCTACATCATACAAAGCCCTTTCGCGCTCAAAGGTATTTGTGTAGGATTCAAGTGAACCTGTATTGAAATTTAAAATTGAAAGGATTGATAGATGATTCACGTAAATATTTGATGAATCAGATGTAATTCCGTAAATGAAATTGGTATTATCTGCTAAATTACCATCTATTGTGTTAACGCGTGTGAACGAGCCGGTTTTTTTATCAAACTTGTTTAAGCCCCCTTTTGTGCCGATCCATAAAAACCCGTTATCATCCTCTGTAATATTAAAAATCCAACCGCTTGAAATGGTGTTTATATCAGATGGATCGGAAAAATATTTCTCGAAAGAATAGCCATCAAACTTGTTCAGTCCATTTTGAGTTCCAAACCACATATATCCTTCCGAATCCTGAAATATACATAATACTTCACTCTGTGAAATTCCGTCCCTGACCGCATAGTGATCAAACTGAATTCCCTGACCCGATAATATATTGATACTAATTAATAAGCAAACACCTATAAGGATGGATATGTTATTAATTG
>JADFUQ010000237.1 GCA_015222065.1 Bacteroidota bacterium | reverse complement strand
CATCGGAGCTATATTCCTACGTTTTGAAGAAAGGTGGCGAGAAATATGGCTGACAAACCTGCTCTCAGCTCCATGCTCTCAGCCCTGTCCCCCCTCATCCGAACCTCTTTCAAAAAGGGTTGTCCGTGGTGGAATATGGGTCTTTGGGTTGAAGGGTATCTGTCGTGACAGGCCATAAAACAAACCGATAAACATTCAAATATTATGCACATCAAAAACCGTAAGAATGACGAACTCAATGGCTTCTATCGTCCAGCATTTGCTATTGATTCATTGATTAGCTTTTCAACGCAAATAGTCATTTTTGGGCTTGCGTTTATCTCAAGTATATTAATATCACGACTGCTTGGTCCGGAAGGGAAAGGTATTTATTCCTTTGTTTTTTTAGTACCGATAACGACCAAGACAATTATCAGTATGGGAATAAATTCTTCTAATGTTTATTTTATCGGGGGGAATAGGTTTCCTGTAAACCGAATAATAGGAAATACTTTTTTTTATTCAATCTGCGTCGGTGGAGGGGTTACAATTGTACTCCTGATTTTTGTCCCCTTCATGAATAAATATTTTCTCTATAATACTTCAAATGTATATTTCTATCTAACCATTTCAACAATTCCAATTCTCCTGCTTATCGAAAATATTTACTATGTGCTGTTAGCTAAAAGAAAGATGATTGAATTAAGCTGGTTTCGCATAATTCAGCCGGCAATTTATATAATCGCATTATTGCTTTTTATAAGCTGTGCTTCATTATCAGTTATGAACGCAATACTGGCGAATATTTCAGGAATTCTGGCGACAATTTTTCTGGGCTTATATTTTTTTTTCAAAAATAAGTATTTAACCGGTTTAACTACTGACTTCAGTATTTTCAAAGAGACGATAAATTTTGGATTCAAACAGCATTTAGGAGCAATATCACAGCTCTTAAATTACCGGATAGACATGTTTATCATTGCTGCGATGCTGACACCTGCAGACCTGGGCCTATATTCCATATCCGTTCTGATAGCAGAAACTGTCTGGTATTTGCCCAACACTGTCGGGCAGGTACTTTTTGCCAAAACAGCGTCAGAGAATAAAGAAGATGCTGATGATTTTACTCCGTTAGTGTGCCGAAGTGTAATCTTTGTTACTTTTTTTGCCTGTACAGTTCTGTTTTTAATTTCAGATTTTATTATTCCTCTGTTATTTACATCCATGTTTTTATCATCTGTCATGGCCTTGAAACTGTTATTGCCGGGAATTTTTTTCTTCAGTATAAGCAAGATTCTGGCGCAGGATCTTGTTGGCCGAGGTTTTCCTCAATATGCTTCTGTTGCAGCCACAATTTCATTAGCCGCAACAATTATTTTTGATCTTTTGTTGATACCCCGACTGGGTATAAACGGCGCTTCACTGGCCTCAACAATATCTTATTTTTTGAGTGCAACTACAATACTCTATCTGTTTAAAAAGGAATCCCAAGTGAAGTTGTGGGACATATTAATTATTAAACCCAGTGATCTGGCTGAATATCAGAGGATTATCAGTTCTTTTATTGCTATGTTAAAAGCTAAGAAATTTACTTGATTGGGAAATTATAATTTCATGCTTTCAAATCCCCTTCGGAGAAATGTTAAACTAAAGACAGAGCAGATACAATAAAAGTTATTATTTATGGTAATGGATGAAAAACTAATCAATGAAATAATTGTTAGGATAAAGTGGGAACTAAACTCTTCACTTGGTGAAATCGTAGATTTTAAAATTTATCACCATGAAAAACTGATTTTTTCGGAAATTTGGAAAATCAGGTTGATCTTTAAAAAAGGCACAAGAAATGTGGTATGTAAAAAGTATATTGAAAACGAACTGGTTAATACAGAACGATTTGTGCAAAAAGAATATGATATTCTAAAATATCTTCATGATGAATTTGTTTCGTTAAAAAGTGTAAATGTTGTAAAACCGATTGCTCTAATTGCTGAAGACAATATCATTGTTACTGAAGAGTTTGGCGGTGCTAAACTGAATCAGCTTCTATTAGATCATATCAGATGGATACCATCGAAACAAAAAAAGGAACAAATAAAAAAAATTTTTTATTATTGTGGAAACTGGCTTAAGTATTTTCATAAATTTACAAAGAAAGATGGAAATGAAATCCTTAGTTATGATCATTTTATAAAAAGTATTGAAAAAATATTATCATATTCAGATGAATATGGTTTAACAAAAGATATGCATGATAAAATTTATCGATTTGTAGAAAATAAATTTGACATAATTAATGAGAAAGAATTGGAATTAGTCGGCT
>JADFUQ010000236.1 GCA_015222065.1 Bacteroidota bacterium | reverse complement strand
TATGAATACATTAGGTCTGCAGATTAGTATTGCATTTTAAGGTTTTTGTTATCTTTGACGCCTGTTTTGGAAGAAAGTCGGCAGTTGGCAGTCGGCAGTCGGCAATTGGCAGTCGGCAGTCAGCAATTACCAGTCGGCATAAAATTGCAAAGTATAATGAAATTAACCATTTTCAAGTCATAAACATTGAAGTTCCAATACAATATATTATAATAAAAACAGGGGAAATGAAGATATTACTGTACATCGTTTTATTGGTTAGTGTGGCGTTGCCATTTGAAGTTTACGGACAGAGAGATACTACTGTCTTAGATGAGGAGGTATGGGATGCCGGTTTTGACAAGAACCTTGATAGCCTTATGCAGTTATGGTATGTGAGAAATGCAGTTACTCCTGATAGTTTGAAACTGCCTGTGGCACTGGGAAATGATGCAATAATTCCTGAGTATCCTGATTCAGTTTATATTGAAAGACTTAGCAGGATACCCTCGTTATTACCTCTTACCTACAATAATATTGTAAGAAATTATATTCATGTTTATACTAAAAAACGAAGAGACCGGCTGGAAGTAATGCTGGGACTTGCTGATTATTATTTCCCGGTTTTTGAGGAGATATTTGATTTCTACGGACTCCCTCCTGAACTAAAGTATCTTGCAGTAATTGAATCTGCACTAAATCCCCGGGCTGTATCCAGGGTTGGTGCAACCGGTATGTGGCAGTTTATGTTTGGAACAGCAAAGGCTTATGGTCTGACTGTAAATTCAATAGTTGATGAAAGGAGAGATCCGGTAAAATCAACCCATGCTGCTGCCAGGTATTTAAGAGATCTGCATAATATTTATAATGACTGGACCCTTGTTATAGCTGCATATAACTGCGGTCCGGGTAATGTGAACAAAGCAATCCGCCGTTCTGGAAGAAAAAGGAGTTATTGGGACCTGTATTATTATTTACCCCGTGAAACACGTGGATATGTACCTGCTTATATCGCGGCTACTTACGCGATGAATTACTATGATGAGCATAATCTGTCACCCGGATCAATAAGTCTTCCTCTTGCCGCAGATACTATAATGATTAATGATAATCTGCACCTGAAACAGGTGTCAGAGGTTCTTCAGATACCTGTAAAACTGCTTAGAGACATGAATCCACAATACAAGAGAGATATTATTCCTGGTAAAAGCAGAAGTTTTGCCCTTAAGATACCGGTGAATCATACATTGGATTTTATTTCACTTCAGGATTCCATTTTTGCGTATAAAGATTCAATATACTTCAATCCCTCAAATACAATTATTAATCCTACCCGGTCAAGATATGTCCCTCAGGCACCTACCGGCAGAACAAAGTTGTATTATACAGTTAAATCAGGAGATACACCGGGTCATATTTCAGAATGGTATCGTGTTGGATTATCAGATTTGCGTTACTGGAACGGGATAAGGAATATTATCCGGGTTGGCCAGAGGCTGGTGGTTTATGTGCCTTCTTCAAAAGCTGGGAAGTACAGAAAAATTAATTCTATGACTTTTTCCGAAAAGCAAAGAAGTATTGGAAAAAGTGTTCCCGTACAGGCAAAGGTACAGGCTGATTATTCTATTCCGGATGATCAGGATTTTGTTTACTACAATGTCAGGTATGGTGATAGTATCTGGGAAATTGCCCGTAAATTTCCCGGTGTGACTCAATCAGAAATTCTCCGGCTTAACAAATTGAGCAATTCTGACAAGATCCACCCCGGGCAACGTCTGAAAATAAAGAAAAAAAGCTGACTTTTCCATAAATTTCCCCATATTGTGATTAGCATAAACTCATTGATCGGGTATGAAACCTATACGGATATTTTTGTTTATTTTGGCCGTTTTCGCTTTGTTGTTTGCTGTTTCCTATCTCTATCATGAAACAGATGCTTTGCCGGATAGCAAGTCCTCTTTTCATATTCCACATTATTCATCTGCTTTTCCATTCCTGAAAGAAAGATTATTACGTAAGACTACCACTGATACAATCGAAATTTCATCTTCTGAGAAATATGACCAGGATAACACATTGCTTACTAAAACCAATGAACTGCTTTCTAAGACGGAACAGGAAAAAAATGAAGCAACTTTTTTCCAGTCAATTGAATATCCTCCGGGAAAGGATTCTGTACTTAATCACTTTTTTAAAGAGCTTATCGCAATACGTGATAAAAATGGATCTGCAAGGATTTTACACTACGGGGATTCACAGATCGAAGGTGACAGGATAACTTCATTTAT
>JADFUQ010000235.1 GCA_015222065.1 Bacteroidota bacterium | reverse complement strand
GATCAAAATATTCATCCATTGCCAAAGAATTATCCAGTTTTGCATTATAAGCGATTTTACCCTGTCTCTGAAACATAGGTAACCGGCTGTATAAATACTCTAAAACCTCGTTGTAGTTCATGTAATTTTTAATGATTGATCTTTCTCTCAACTATATAGTATCTGTCTATAAAGTCAGCATTATATTTAAATAAAGTGCCAAATAACAAAAAAACAAATAACAAATAACAAATAATATCCAATGTTTGAAAAAACAAAATCCAAATAGCATATATACAAGAATTTGTTTGATTTTTAAGGCATTAGAATTTGAGATTTATTTATTCACAAAGTAATTATTTTCAAAGGTGTTCTCCTAAAAAAACGGGGTAGGCTGATGACCACAACCATTTTGATCATTGAATTTTTGAATATTGAAATTTATTTGAATTTTGGTGCTTGTTTTTTGTGATTTTCATTATTTATTTAAACTTTCAGACTTAATAGACGGACTCTATGCTTTTTAGGATTTTGAATCATGTGATTAAGTAATCTTGTGTTATTATTGTTTGATTGTTATTTGCTTTCTTGCCGACTGTGGACTGTGGACTGCTGACTGATTAGTTACCATTTGTTTTTATGGACTCTTTCCGGATCAAAACGAGAGGGCATTGGTTTCTTCTCGGCAGGATAACCAAGAGATATCAGGGCAAACGGGAATACATGTCCGGGCAGGCGAAAGACATTTCTCATATCTTTCATTCTTTCTTCCCTGGGATATACACCCAACCAGACAGCACCTAATCCATGTCCGTGGGCTGAAAGCAATAAGTTCTGTGTTGCATTGGCACAATCAACAGGCCAGTAATCCTCAGTTAATTGAAGTTTCTCATCACCACAAACCAGGATACCATGACTTGCATCCGAAAGCATTTTTCCATATGGATGGATCCGGCTTAGTTTTTGTAAAAGGACGGTATCATCTACAACAATAAAATGCCATGGTTGCTGATTCATGGCTGAGGGGGCATACATGGCAGCTAGTAATATAGCATTGATTAAATCTTCAGAAATTTTTTTATCTGTGTATTTCCGAATACTTCTCCGTGTTAATATTGCTTCCTGAATTTCCATGATTCTGTCTCAGTTAAAAATTTATTTATGCCTACAAATTAATGAAAAATAACAATTTTTATTACATTTATCGTAAGGTAAAAGTATAATAAGAATTTAGAGTCAACATTTTGACCGCTTAACTTTTTGACTCTTTGACTTTTTGACTTCTTAATAACTTTAGTATGGCTAAGAAAAAGAAAATATTCATTCTCGATACCAACGTATTGCTTCACGATTACAAATGTTTTTACAACTTCCAGGAAAATGATATAATCATCCCTATCGTGGTACTGGAAGAACTGGACAAGTTCAAAAAAGGAAATAATCTGATAAATTTTCATGCCAGGGAATTTACCCGTGAGTTGGATAAACTCTCAGGAGATCAACTTTTTACAGACGGTATTTCTTTAGGTAAAAAAAGAGGAAAGCTTTTTATTGAAACAGGAAAAGAATTTTCTAAAATAGTTTCAGAATCTTTCCCCGAAAAAACTCCTGATCACAGGATCCTTGCTATAGCTGATTTTATCCGTGAGAAGAACCCTGAAAAGAATGTTGCATTAATTACCAAGGACATTAATCTGAGAATGAAAGCCAAGTCGCTTGGGATCCAGGCCCAGGATTATGAAACCGACAAAGTTGCCAATATTGACGACCTTTATAAGGGGATAACAACCTTGGAAAACCTGGATAGCGACCTGATTTCAAAATTATATAAGAACAATGAAGGAATCCCGGTAGAAGAATTTACCCAAATTATAAAGCCACGACCACACCAATATTTCATTCTTAAAAGCGATAAATCAAGTGCTCTTGCGCATTTCAATCCATCCAATAATCATATCAACCGTATTGAAAAAATACCGGCATACGGGATTGATCCTCGCAATGCTGAGCAAACTTTCTCTATTGACGCCCTGACACGACAAGAAATACAACTTGTAGCGCTCACCGGCAAAGCAGGTACCGGTAAAACTTTACTTGCACTCGCTTCTGCCATGCATCAACGAAAAAATTATAAGCAAATATTTCTTGCCCGGCCGATTGTACCTCTTGCTAACAGGGATCTCGGATACCTACCGGGCGATGTCCAGGAAAAGCTTGACCCCTATATGCAACCATTGCATGATAATCTTACAGTGATCAAACACAAGTATAACCAGAACAGCAATGAATATCAGAAAATAGAAGAAATGTTAAAGGAAGAGAAGCTTTTGATAACACCCCTGGCATACATCAGGGGTAGAAGTTTGTCAAAGATATATTTTATTGTTGACGAAGCCCAGAACCTTACACCACATGAGGTAAAAACCATTATTACCAGGGCCGGAGAAGGTACAAAGTTGGTCTTCACCGGAGATATAGAGCAAATTGACTCCCCTTACCTCGATACAGGATCCAATGGACTTACCTATCTCACCGACAAAATGCGCGGACAGGAAATTTTCGCACATGTAAACCTTGTAAAAGGAGAAAGAAGCTTCCTTGCTGAATTAGCCAGTAAACTTTTATAAATTTGCAACAAAATCATAAATATTAATATGAAAAAGAAATTGTTTATTGTAAGGCACAGCAAATCTGACTGGAGTGCCCCTGATATGCCTGATATTGACCGGCCACTTAAACCACGGGGTGTTCGGGATGCTTACAAGATGGCTAAATTGTTAAAACAGAAAAAAGAACAGGCCGATTTAATTATTTCCAGTCCTGCCACCAGAGCTATACATACTGCAATAATCTTCTCAAGAATTTTACAAATTCCGGAAAAAAACATTTTAATTGAATATGAATTGTATATGGCTGATTCCGGATCGATAAAAAAATACTGCCATAAAATATCAGATGATTATAATAAAGTTATGATCGTTGGACATAACCCCGGATTTACAACTTTTACAAATAAGTTCATACCCGATAAAATTAACAATGTACCAACCTCCGGTCTTATAATTCTTGATTTTGATTGCAACTCATGGAAAGATATTGATCCGGGAGTCCTAAAGAACCATTTCTTCGACTATCCTAGAAAACATAGGATATTGAGGTAATACATAAGTGTTAAGTCAAAAGTAAAAAGACAAAAGACAAAAGTGAAGAGAGAAGAGCAAAGGGCGAAGAGGCGTAAACTCGTAACTCGCAACACGTAACTCGTAACATTTTGGAAGGAGAGTAAGGTGAGTGGTTTAGTAATTTATAACTTTCGGCATTTTTAGCTTTAGACACTTTTAACTTTAGACACTTCTTCATTTAGTCATTCCTTACTTAAGGCACTGAATAATTACCAAATATGAATAATAATAAGAAGATCATTAACCGGGAAATTAGCTGGTTATCTTTTAATCACAGGGTATTACAGGAGGCTGCAGATCAAAGTGTACCACTGGTGGAGAGGATGCGATTTTTGGGAATTTTTTCCAATAACCTGGATGAATTCTTTAAGGTAAGAGTAGCCTCTGTGAGAAGAATGAGAGATCTTCGCTTAAAGGCAAAAAAACTAATTGGAGGTAACCCGAAAAAAATACTTGATGAAATTCAGAGAATAAGTCTTAATCTGCAAAACCAATTCCAGGAAGTATATAGTAATATTCTCCGTGAACTCGAACAAAATGAAGTTTACCTGATAAATGAAAAACAACTAAACGAAAATCAAAATTTGTTTGTCAAACAATATTTTAATGAGGTAGTAATGCCGGCTATCACGCCTATCATGCTTAATAATGTTGATATTTTTCCTCATCTGCGGGATAAATCAATATATCTGGCAATCAAAATGACCGGTAAAGATCCTAAAGTAAAAAAAGAATATGCATTGATTGAGGTTCCAACTAAAACTATTTCAAGATTCCTTGTACTCCCTCTTGTTGGAAATAAGAAGTATATCATCATTCTTGATGATGTAATAAGAGCCCGGTTACTGGATATTTTCTCTATTTTTAAATTCGATTACTTTGAAGCCTACACAATAAAAATCACACGCGATGCTGAACTGGATCTTGATAATGACCTCTCAAAAAGTTTTCTCGAAATAATTGCTCAAAGTGTAAAAGACCGGAAAAAAGGACAACCTGTAAGGTTCGTTTATGACAGAACAATGACTAAGGACCTGCTTAATTATCTGACAACCAAGTTAGAAATAGAGACTACCGATGCTCTGATCCCGGGTGACCGCTACCATAACTTCAAAGATTTTATCAACTTCCCTAATATTAAAGAAAAAACATATGAGTATAAGCCAATTACGCCATTACTCCATCCAAATTTAAAATCAAACAATAGTATTCTCAATGAGATCAAACGGGAAGATTTTATGCTTCACTATCCATATCATTCTTTTAACCAATACATCAACCTCCTTAGGGAAGCAGCTATTGATCCACAAGTGGTTTCAATAAAAATAACCATATACCGTATTGCAAAAGCATCAAAAGTGATCACAGCATTGATTAACGCTGCCCGAAACGGGAAAAAGGTTACTGCTATTTTTGAGTTAAGAGCAAGATTTGATGAAGAACTGAATATTTACTGGGCACAAAAACTCCAGGAAGCCGGGGCAAATATCCTCTTTGGCGTAAAAGGGCTTAAAGTACACAGTAAGCTTACACTTATAACACGTCGCGAACATCGTAAATTGATAAGATTTGCCTGTGTTGGTACCGGGAATTTTCATGAAGGAAATGCTGCTGTATATGTTGATTCAACCCTGTTTACTGCTGATGCCCGTATTACAACTGAAGCAAACAAGGTATTTGACTTTTTTGAAAATCCATTCAGACCTCATACTTATAAACATCTTATTGTATCACCTGTACACGCCAGAAGAAAAATTTTAAACCTGATCGAGAATGAAATAAAAAATGCACACCTCGGCAAAAAAGCTTCAATAATAATGAAACTAAACAACCTGGTTGACAGGGAAATGATTATTAAGCTCTATAAAGCAAGCAAAGCCGGTGTTAACATTCAGTTGATTATCAGGGGAATCTGTTCGCTTATTCCGGATGTACCCAATATGAGCGAACACATAACAATTATCAGTATTGTTGGCAGATTCCTTGAACATAACAGGTTTCTGGTTTTCCATAACAATGGTGATCCGCTCTATTATATTTCCTCTGCAGACCTGATGACTCGAAATCTTGATCACCGGGTAGAAGTGATTTGTCCTGTTTTCAACCCTAAACTCCAGAAAGAGATAAATAAAATGCTCCGTTTGTATTTAACGGATAATGTTAAAGCCAGGATAATTAATGAAAAACAGGATAACAAATATAAAAAAGTCCGGACTGGCAAGAAGATAAACTCACAGATGGAAATATATAAACTGCTTGACAAGGATCACATAAGAAAATAGTTGGATTATTTTCAAAATGTTACGAGTTAAGAGTTACGGGTTAGTGAATTTTTAATTAACCTGTATTAGATGAAATCAGGAATAATGAACCATGAAAAGTAAAAATATCGCATATTTTACTCTTGGATGTAAACTTAACTTTTCAGAAACATCATATATTGCAAAAAAACTTGGAGAAGAAGGTTACAATCAGGTATCATTTGATCAAAAAGCTGATTATTTTGTTATACATACCTGTACTGTAACACAAGCTGCCGATCGTAAAAGCAGACAATTAATCCGTAAGATCAGCAGGAAGAATCCTCAAGCTGTTATTGTTGCTATGGGTTGTTATGCCCAGGTGAAACCTGAAGAACTTGCTTCTATCAGAGAAGTTGATATATTACTTGGTACTGCTGAAAAATTTAATCTAGGAAATTATCTTAAGGACTTTAAAAAAGGGCAACCACACATTATCAGTATAAACCCGGTAGAAAAAGCCAATTCGTTTAATCCAGCTTATTCGGGATCAGATCGCACCAGGTCTTTTTTGAAGATCCAGGATGGTTGTGACTATACATGCACCTATTGTACCATACCTTTTGCACGTGGTAAAAGCAGAAGTCCTTATATTAAAGATATAGTATCGCAGGCCAAAAATATTGCCGGTAAAGGAGTAAAGGAAATTATACTTACAGGTGTGAATATCGGTGATTTTGGCAAATTAACAGGTGAATCATTCCTTGATCTGCTGAAAGAACTTGATAAAGTTCAGGGAATAAACCGGTTCAGGATATCATCAATCGAACCTAATTTATTGGAAGATGATATTATTCATTTCGTAGCCCTGTCAAACCGGATTGCCCCTCATTTTCACATACCGCTGCAATCAGGATCTGACAGGATACTAAAATTGATGCAAAGAAGATATACCACTGATCTATTCCAAAAACGCATTTCTTCAATAAAAAAAACACTTCCTGAAGCAGGTATCGGAATCGATGTAATCACAGGGTTCCCTGGCGAAACAGATTTTGATTTTGCTCAAACATACGAATTTCTGAATCAACTGGATATTTCTTATCTTCATGTTTTCACATACTCAGAAAGAAATAATACAAAAGCGGCATATATGAGAGATAAAGTTAATCCGGCTATAAAAGAAAAAAGGAGTAAACTATTACATAAATTATCTGAAAAGAAAAGAATAGCATTTTATAGTAACCAACCGGGGAAAATTGCCAGTGTACTGTTTGAAGCTAAAAAGTACAACGGGCGTATGTCGGGATATACCGGAAATTATATTAAAGTTGAAAAGCCATTCAATATT
>JADFUQ010000234.1 GCA_015222065.1 Bacteroidota bacterium | reverse complement strand
GCTTAATTTTTTTGTTCCTCAAAATATCCCAGTGATAATAGGTTTCAATGGAAGAAAATCCTTTTAGGTTATATCTAAGAGTATCATCTCTTAAATTTGTTTTACCGAAACGAGTAATATAATTATAACAAATTTTTTTATAATGCGCTTACGAAAATTAATTATCAGAATAGTGTTGTGGTTTTTATTGTTTTCCAGTTTGTCTATTGCAACTTTTATAACAAACGGATATTTTGTTGCATCAAAGCCCGTATCGTATTTACCCGAGATGCGAGAAAGTGATTTGGTACCCCAACCATCTGGAGTAAATCAAATTGAACTTAAAAGATCTTGGTATGAACTCTTTGTATATGAAGATGGGAGAGTAACCATAAAAACTCTTAAAGGTGAAGTTATTTTGTCTAGCCTTACTTATTATTCATCATATGAGGGTGTTAATGATGATTGGGGGCTGGATAACATATCAGTGATGTTAACCAGTGATAGCACAATTTCAATTATAGGCGAAGGGCCATTTGACGTACTTGTCAGGATATTGCTCACAGCTCATAATTACATACCAAAATTAGATGTGAATATTAAAACTATCTATAGTAAAAATACAATCGTTCGGAGGGAGGCATTAGTCGCTGCATTTGATGTAAAAACCTCTGAGGTGTATCGCAAGAATAGACAAGTTGATGTTGAATCTTTTGATTCCGAATACTGGCTTCAGCAACAAGGCTTGCGTTTTGGCAGTGGGTATAGATCAGCATTGATTTATCATACACCGTTTGTATCATCTTTACAATTAGATACAAAGAGAAATCTACTTTTTGTAAATCTTGAATATTATTTAGATCACCCTTACATCCGTATACCTTTCCAGGAGGACGGTGGAGGCAGGTGGGTTGATCTTTCTACGGCAAAGTACATTGCCGGGGAGGAAAGAAATAACAATTTCTCTATTTATTTTGGAGGTTTTCCGAAGGTTACGCCAAGAATTATGCTTGTACCAAATGGGTACCTCGCAGGCTATGTATTCACAGAACATGCTGATGGAGGTAATATTAGAACGCATCGAGCAGCTTATTTCGGATCCGAAGATATTTCAAGCGTTGACGATGCATTGGGAGGTTTTGTTGGGCATAAGATACCTGTTACCAAGAGTGTCTTCTATGCTGATCCTGGAGGTCCTCCAGGTACTTCAGGTACTTCAATACGAGATGATCCTGATTGGCCTCAATTTCTCGATTTCTTAGATCAGCTCAATGAAACGGGTGACTATGATATTTGTTTACACACACCAGATGAATCAAATTCAAACCGTGAATTGTTAGAGGAGTCTATAAAATTCATGAAGGGGAGGTATGATGCAAGCACATGGATTGATCATGGTATGTATAGTGGAAAAATAAACCGGGAATGCTTCATTTGTGATGGCTTAAATCCAGGTTCAGAGTATTATACTGCTGATCTATGGGAAAAATATAAAACTCGCTATTTTTGGAGTTCTGCAGTTGAGGAAATTAGAAAATATTCTCTGAAAGAAAATATCAGGGAGTTGAGATTATATGACGCATCTGTAAACCTTTGGAAACGTTATATGTCCCCAAAAGAATTAAATGAGATGAGATTTTATACTGCATTCAGAGAAATGGTTAGCCGCTATCAGGACAAAGGGGAATTGAATTCTCTTAAGCCAAATAAGGGAAATGGTTATCCAACTCCACTCTTTTGGCAGCATCCCTCTCGGACAAGTCACTTTTATTCATGGGTGACTGATTACGATAAACAAACGAATGATTTATCGTCAAAGAAGATAAAGGTAGAGCAAAAACTCCTCAATAAACTAATATCAGATTGGGGTATTTTCATCAACCATGGTTATTTTGTACGTAATGGTTATCATGATGATGTTTTGAGCGAACGCAATGGGAAAATAGTAATCAATCCCTATTTTGATAAAATACTGGAGCTTATGGCTCAGATGAGGGATGAAAGAGATTTATATATTACAACAATCAGAGATTTATTGGATTACTGGGTTCTGATCGAAAATGTATCTTTTACATACATGCCAAATGGTGTAATTTATATCAATAACTATAATGAAGTACCTATTAAGGGATTGTCATTAGCGTTACATGCTAATCAAGTGTGGATAAATGGTGAAGTCCCAAAACTTAGAAAAATAGGAAAAAATACTATCTTCTGGTTTGATATACCTGCAAAACAAAATGTTTACATGCAGGTTGAATTATATTGAATTATTTACTATTTATGATGAAAACTACCTGGTTGGTTTTTCTTCTCCTTTGCTCGCTTACAATTGTAAACGCTCAACAAAATAAACCTATTTATAAGGTTGAATCAATGGCATGTCTTACTTCGAAAGGAATTGTACCCTTTTGGTTAAGGTCAAATCAATATGGTAGTATTCCTATTGATAATATCTCAATGAGCTTAATAGGCTCTATGCACAAAGATTATGATAGCACAAAAACTCATCTTATTGATTGGAAAGCTGCTTTTGAAGGAAGGATAAATGTAGGTAATAAATCAAACTTCACTCTTATTGAAGGGTTTGGGAAAATACGTATCAGTATTTTTGAAATGAAAGCTGGTCGATCCAAAGATATAATGGGTCTATGTGATTCTATTTTATCCTCGGGATCTTTTGATGTTTCTGGTAATGCACTTGGCATTCCTATGGTAGAAATTAGTATCCCCGAATTTTACAACCTACCATTATTTGATAATTTGTTTGCATTTAAAGGCAGTTATGCTCATGGTTGGCTCGGGGAGACTCCAATGATGCATGATGGGATTATATATCATAGAGTTACATACTACCATCAAAAATCTTTGTATGGCAGATTTGGAAAACCCGATTGGAAGTTGAAGCTCTATGGGGGATTTAACCACCAGGTTTTTTGGCGAAATGAAAAGGATTATTATGGCGATCTTTTCACATTATCGCATTTTGAGACCTATCTATACATGATAGCAGGTAAACCTTATGGTACGATTAATATACCAACTTCAAAGATAGGTAACCATCTTGGGTCTATTGATCTCGGATTTGAATATACGTTTAGAAATGCCAGGTTATTTGTTTATCGCCAAAGTTTCTACGATTGTGGGGCACTCTATTATTTAGCCAATATTCGGGATGGTTTGAATGGTTTGAGCCTGGTAAATACTACGAATACAAACAACGGATTTAAATGGGAGAGGATTCTAATTGAGTTTTTATATACAAAAAATCAGGCGGGAGAATTTTGGTCACCTTATACTCCTTCCGGGGACGAAAATTACTACAATAATTATCAATATGCTGAAGGGTGGTCGTTTCAAGGTGTTGGGATAGGAACTCCATTTATTTGCTCCCGAACATCAATAATGAAAGAATTACCAACAGATCCAAATGACTACTTCATCAATAATAGGGTTATTGTAATTCATTTTGGTTTTGAGGGTTCAATACATAACTGGGATTTCATTTTAAAAACTTCTTATTCACTTAATTATGGCACATTTGGGACTAGTGAAGTTGGACATACCCTTGGGAAAGACAGGACTCTCCCGATGAATGGAATTTTCGATGAAACGAAACAACTATCATCTTATCTTGAAGCAAATAAAAACCTAAAAGGGAATTTGCAATTTGGCTTCATTGTTGCCTTTGATGTCGGTAGTTTATATTATGATTCATTTGGTTTTCAACTTGGGATTTCTAAATCCTTTTAGTTCGTCTTTTTACCTTAGATTTAAACACTAAAAGCTGAGTTCTCAAACTGGGTTAAACAATTAGGAGGCTTTTACATTTTTACTTATTATTGCATAATAGTATTTAGGAAAATGAAAACTATAATTTTAATAGCCATTATTATGATTTTACCTTTAACATCATGTCGACAATCAGATGATTTAGAGAATATTCGCATAGTTTTTTTGCATCATAGTACTGGAGAGAATATCTGGAATGGGAATAGATCGACTCCACTCTCAAAAATTATTGAAAAAATCAGTGTCAGGTTGTCGTATAAGTTTTATAAGAAGGCTGCCATACCTAAATTACTTAAAAAGTTTAACAAAGATTTTAATAAAAACTATATTATCAATGAAAGAGTATTTCCTAAGAAATCTCCATATGGCTGGAATAATTATCCTTATGATTATTATAATATTTGGGTAAAAAATGCAGGCAATACACCCTTTATGGATGAACCAACTCTTGAAATGCTTTCTAAGGAGTATCAGATAATAATTTTTAAACATTGTTTTCCGGTGAGTAATATTCAGGCAGATAGAGATTCTTCTGAAATTAATTCAGATTTTAAATCCTTAAGAAACTACAAACTCCAATACTTGGCTTTGAGGGATAAGCTATTAGAATTTCCTGATACAAAATTTATTCTATTTACAGGTGCAGCCCAGGTTAAATCTCAAATATCAGAAATTGAGGCCAAAAGGGCTAAGGAATTTTTCGATTGGGTAGTAAATGAGTGGGATTTACCCGATGATAATATTTTTATTTGGGATTTTTTTTATCTCCAAACAAATGGTGAGTTTTACTTTAAAGATAATTATGCGCAATCAATAAATAATTCTCATCCTAACGAAGATTTTTCAGGTTATGCCTCAGGATTATTATTTAATAGAATAATAGATGTTATTGATTATAATGGTTCTAATACAACTTTAATTGGTGAAAAGATATAAGTTTGGAATATTACAAAATACATTAAAAGCTTTTATTATTCACTTAAATCATATTTAGATATGGTGATTCATATAGATGTGTAAATGTTTTCGCAAATAACTCTTAATCAATGACTTCAATACCACAACGTTTACTCGGAGAAGCCCTGATAATTTCTTCAATAAAGAATTCCACTAAAACGGCTATTATCACGGGTGAAAATGAATTTTCATTTGGTTCAATAAAAGAGGATTCATTAAAACTAGCCCATTATCTTGTAGATGCAGGTTTAGAAAAGGGAGACCGGGTTGCTATCTATATGAATAATTCCTGGCAAAGTGTTATCTCCATATATGGAGCAACTTTAGCCGGGGCTGTCTTTATAGTCATTAACCCCCAAACCAAAGCTAATAAATTACAATATATTTTAAATGACAGTGGAGCAAAAATCTTGATTTCTCAAAGTTCACTTAAACCTGAGCTTTTGTTGGCTTTAAAGGAGACGAAAGATATTCAGAGAGTCATTCTTACAGAGGATGAGCGTCATATGATCAGAGGGTTAAAAGCTGAGCTCATAGATTTCGATGATGTCCTCTCGAAAAGTAATATTAGCGTGAATCTCCCTAAAATTATTCCTAATGATTTGGCAGTACTTATATATACATCAGGTAGTACAGGATTTCCCAAAGGAGTTACCATGACACACCAATCTATGGTTTTTATTACATGGAGTCTCATTGAGTATTTAAGATTAACAAAGAGGGATCGCATTTTAGTTACATTACCACTGGCATTCGATTATGGCCTTTATCAGCTATTTATGGCAATTACTATTGGAGGAACACTCATTTTGGAACATTCATTCAATTTTCCCCCAATTATTTTTAAGAAGATTGAGAAATATAGACCTACTGTTTTTCCAGGTGTACCTACCATTTATGCTATAATGATTGCAACTCATAAAAAAACGGGCCTGACATTTGATTGTTTTGAGAAAATTACAAATACTGCGGCAGCATTACCAATTGAGTACATCCTGGACTTAAAAAAAATATTTCCAAATGCACTAATTTTTAAAATGTATGGATTAACAGAATGTAAAAGAGTATGTTATTTAGAGCCCGAATTAATTGATTTAAAACCTGCTTCGGTTGGGAAGGCAATCCCTGGCACTGAAGTATTTCTCCTGTCACCAGACGGTGAACCTGTTCCAGATGGTGTCCCAGGCATCTTACATGTTCGAGGTCCACATATAATGGTTGGATACTGGAACAACGAGGAGTTAACCAAAGAAATGCTTAAACAAGGGACTATTCCAGGAGAAAAAATATTATGCGCACAAGATTGGTTTACAATGGATGAAGAAGGCTATTTGTATTTTCTGGGAAGAAATGATGATATTATTAAAACGAGGGGAGAAAAGGTTAGTCCGATCGAAATAGAAAAAATTATTTATAAGATTAATGGTATTAAGGAAGTTGCGGTTTTGGGTATTCCAGATAAAATTTTAGGTGAATCAATCGTCGCCTTTATTACGACTCATTCCGAAGAACAAATGAAAGAAAAGGAAGTTCAGCAAGAGTGCTTGGCTCAACTCGAAATATTTATGGTTCCCCAGAAAATTGTTTTCCTTAAGGATATGCCAAAAAGCAGTAATGGGAAAATTAATAAAATGGAATTGAAAAAAACATATATTGATAATGAAGATGGAAGGGATATATAATAAGTTAAAAACTCAACTGGAAAAAAGGCTAACCATTCCTGAGGATAAACCGGAGGAAACCATTGAATCGTCTCTAAAAGCGTTGTGGTTTAGAGCAGCTGGAATTCCAAAATCTGTTGAATTTGTAAATGAATTACCATTACCGGAATTATCTGAACATCAAATAAGCTTATTGAATCAGTTGGTCGAACAGCGACTTAATGGTTTACCTTTGGCATATATTACTGGACGTCAGAGTTTTATGGGGGTTGAATTATTATCTGACAAGAGAGCTTTAATTCCAAGAAAAGAAACTGAAATCTTAGGAGGTATAGCTATTGAGTTTTGTCAAAGACTATCACAATCAAAGCAAAATATAACAATCTTTGATGTTTGCTGTGGTTCAGGAAACTTAGGATTGGTTTTAGCTCATTCTTTTCCTGATATTTTTGTTTTTGCTTCTGATATTTCTCCAGAAGCTGTCGAGCTGACACGGGAGAACATAACATTTTTGAATCTCAATAATCGTATAAATGTATGTCAAAGCGACCTGTTTTCAGCCTTTGAATCGAAAGATTATTATGAAAAAATAGATTTAATTGTTTGTAATCCTCCGTATATTTCAAGCTCAAAAGTTGCAAAAATGGATCCCGAAATATCGGAAAATGAGCCTGCAATGGCATTTGACGGAGGAATGATAGGATTTAAAATAATTCAAAAAATAATAAAAGAAGCCCCAAAATTTTTGTCGCCTCATGGTTGGTTAATTTTTGAAATTGGAGCCGGACAGGGACCTTTCATCATTCAATTAATTGAGAAATCTCAAAATTATAAGCGAATCGGGGCTTTCCCTGATGATAATATTAGAGTAATATTCGCATCTTGTTCTAATCTGATGTAGTGATAAGAGAATGATAGTTAATCCATAGTGTTGACAAATAACCGGGGACTAGGAGTTAAAGAGTAAAAAAACATCAAGGCCAGACTAATTCATCTTATATTCCATAATAATCCCGTATCGGCATCATCCTTAAATACTCCGTCGTCCTTATCTTCCGCTCAAAATTATTAAATAAAGCTTTTACCCGTTCTTCTGTTTCATCCATTACCTTAGCAACCTCCTTTGGTGAATAACCATTCTCAAATCCATACCAGTATCTATCCATTAAATCAAAAGGAAGCTGAAAGAAAAATTCTTCCTGGGTCTGTTCTGCTGAATATGTATCAGTTGTTGGTGTCTTTTCAATTATTTCCCGGGGTATGCAAAGATATTCTGCCAACTGATAAACCTGAGTCTTAAGAAGATTGCCGATTGGCATTAAATCTGCTACCCCGTCGCCATACTTTACAAAAAATCCCTGTTCATGTTCGTGTTTGTTCGGTGTGCCGATAACTGCATAATAAAGTGTTTCGGCATGATAATACAATATGGACATTCTTGACCTTTGTTTAAAATTAGAAGCAGCAACAATCTGTAAATACTCTTTTGCAGGAAGAAGTTTTTCCTGTTGTTTTCCATCTTTATCAATAATTATAAGGTGAAAAACAGAAGGAAGATTACTGTATAGACCAGTCTTTTTTATCCCGATTTTCATTTTATATGTTTCCGGATCGTACTCCGGGAATATTCTTTTAACAGCTTCATCACGTCTCTTGTAACATCTATATCCCGAAAGAGCAGAAGTTATATCTTCCCTGATAGCTTTAACTCCAAATTTATCAGCTAATTTCTGAGCTAACCTCTCACTATCGGGACTGGAATCTTTTTCGGGCATCATTACTCCCAATACCTTGTTGGGACCAAAGGCCTTTGCTGCCAGTGCCAGGCAAACAGAGGAGTCGATACCTCCGCTTATTCCAACTATTGCTCCAAGCCGTTTTAATTTATGCAAAACATCCTGTCGGAGTTTTTGGACTATCTCGTTGACAACTGCTTCAACATTATTGAGCAGAATAATATCTTTTGAAAATGGTTTTCTGGGGGGCATAATTTATTATTATAGATTTAATTATTCACAAATCTTGTTAATGGGTTGTATTTCTTTGTGGTAAAATAAAAGGTTTAACCACAAAGTGCACAAAGAATTGCACGAAGGTGCAAAAAGTTTTAAATTAATCATTTTAAAAGTCTTCAATTATTTTAAAGTTTTTCAATTGTCCATGTTGAAATTCTTCGTTATGATTTTCAATGAACTGGTAATACAGAAGATGAGTTGAAATTACAGAAGACAGGACCATATTATCCATTTCCGATGAGATACCTGTTTTTTCTATTTTTGAAAGTAAGGCAGATATGGAATCATGATTAAATATTCCTGTTCTTTTAGTATAAGTATCAGATAACATGAATCTTACATATTCGGGTGTATCTTTTGATATAAATACACTCTTAATCGGAGCTCTGTAAGGTTGTTTGGGTCGTTTAATTATACTTTCGGGGATCCTGTTTTTTAGGAGCTTTTTCAATAAATACTTTTCATTCAGTCCTTTTAGTTTGAAATCTGAGGATAATGATGCGCAAAACTCTATCAACCGGTAATCTAAAAACGGATATCTTCCTTCAACAGAGTTTGCCATTACCATTCTGTCTCCCTGGGATGAAAGCAAGTATCCCGACATGAAAATGGTTGTTTCAAGCCATTGAGATTTTGCCAGCAGGTCCCAGGAGTCAAAATTTTCCGGCAGCTTTTTTGCTAGTTCAATTAACGGAGAATAATGATTTAGATCCTCTTTTAGACTCTCAGAAAAATGTTTCTTAATATGATTTGAATTGTTCCACCTTAATAAATGGGAGTAAAAAGGATTGTTTACTTCATCTAATTTATATCCAAAGAACATTTTCAGGACATTTGGATTAGCATTTTTTAAATGAGGAAGATCAGGGTACAACTTTTTTAGCAAGAGAGGTCTTATCATTGAATCAGGTCTTGAAGCCCAGAAATTCCTGATAATTGCTTCTTTAAATATGTTGTAACCTGCAAGTATTTCATCAGATCCCTCACCTGTAATAACAACTTTAATGTTATTCTCTCTGACGAGCTTAGAGAGAAGGAACATTGGAGTCGGAGCCGTTCGAAGAATGGGGATCTCTGTATGCCATATAACCTCTGGAAAATAATGTGCAATATCTTTGGCAGAACACATCATTGATTTATGGGTTGTTTCAAAATACTTAGCAGCTTCCTTTTGGTAGTTACTCTCATCGAAATCTTTCTCTTCAAAACCGATAGAAAACGTATTAAGAATTCCAGGTTCAATATCTTTGATATATGCAACTGAAGCACTTGAATCAATACCTCCGCTTAAATATGCGGCCACTTCAACGTCTGCTCTTAAACGGATTCTTACAGCATCAGAGAATAATTCGTGAAATCGTTCAATAGCATCAGTCAAAGAGACATAGCTCCTTATGTTTTCAAAACGCAAATTCCAATACTTTTCTGTTTTTAATCCTTCCCGGTTATAGACAGCGTAATTCCCCGGAGATAGTTCATAAATACTCTTAAAAGCAGTTTTTGGAGTAATTGTTGTCCAGAAGGTACAAACCTGAGATATACTTTCAGGACGAAACTCCCTGATTATGTTTTCTTGCTGAAACAAGGCTTTTATTTCTGATGCGAATGAAAAGACCCCATTATGAATATTATAATAAAGTGGGCGAATACCTATCCTGTCTCTTGCAATGAACAACTCTTCTTTTTGTTTGTCCCAGATAGCAAAGGCAAATTGCCCGTTTAACAAGTCCAGGCATTTCTTCCCATAAACTGCAAATAGCTGAACTAAAACCTCAGTATCTGACTGAGTCATAAAGGTCCTTCCTTTTTTTTCAAGATTTTTTCGAAGTTCCTTATAATTAAATATTTCACCATTATAGACTATCCAGAATCTACCGGAAGGATCAGATAATGGTTGTTGTCCTCCCAGTATATCAATTATACTTAACCGTACATTTCCTAAAGTGGCATAAGGGGAATGGTAGATACCGCTTTCATCCGGTCCGCGATAATTAATACTGCGGAGCATTGATTCTAATTTTATTTTACTGTTTGTTTTGCTGTGGTAATCAATTATACCAGCTATTCCGCACATATTTAATTTTGTGTTTTCCGGTCAATAAAACCAGTAATTGAATTAATTGATTCAAAATTCTCCTCTATCAGGTCTGTATCAATTGTTTTTATTCCGAATTCTTCCTCAAGGAATGTAATTAACATGATGAATCCCATAGAATCAAAGTATCCTTCTTTGAAAATTAAAGTATCATTTTGAATTTTATTTTTTTCAGCAAATGTCTCTTGTAAAACATACTGGGTAACTTTCTTTCTGATTGTTGAAGTGTTTTGTGTCATAGATAAAATTGGATGCTTATTAAATAGATTAATGAGAAAACAAGCTCAAATATTTTGTTTTTTGCGATAATATTTGTTATAATGACTGTACTGACTTCTTTTTAAATTCTGATCATTAAATACAATATCATAATTTGTAAATTTATTTGTATTAAGATTATTAATAACCTCAGTAAATACATCTTTCCTTGTATGATTATTCCTGCATACCAAAAGAATCTTTGTTGCATATTTCATCATCAGGGTAGCATCGGCAACTATTCCGGCAGGTGTTGTATCAAGAATTATATACTCATATTTGCTTTTAAGAGTTTTTATCAAATCATCAAGAATTCCTGACTCCAACAATTCCGAGGAATTTGGCAATAACGGTCCGGCAGGTATAAAAGAAAGATTTTCATCAAAGGTATTTTTGATAATTTTATCTATAGTGGTATGATTGGCCATATAATTGGAAAGACCTGGTTTGTCACTTTCCTTGAACTTCTTATGGAGCGTAGGTCTCCGAAAATCGCAATCAAGAATAATTGTTTTATGACCTACAGAAGCGATTGATGCTGCCAGGTTAAATGAGATAAAGCTTTTTCCATCCTGTGGTTGAGGAGAAGTAACCAAAATTACTTTTAACGGCTCCGATTTTAATCTCAGAAATAAAGCACTACGTAGATTTCTAAATGATTCTGCTATTGGAGAGTTCGGAGATTCAGGTACAACATTATCGGTTTTTTGTAAATTACTATAAATTATTCCCAAAACAGGTCGATCTGTTATATGCTGGACATCAGAAGTGGAGGTTACTTTCTCATTAAAATAGATTATTAGAATAATGATAATTGTCGGACCCATAAACGCAATAAAAAGTGCTAATAACCAGTTCAGTATTATTTTGGGTGAAAGAATAGTTTTTAAGATTTTACGTGCAGGTTCCAGTATTTCGTAATCAGGATAATTTGAGGCCATTGTGATGGCTGCCTCTGATCTTTTTTGAAGCAGGAAAGTGTAGATGGCATCACTGAGATTGAATTTTCTCTGCATGCTAACCATATTAAGCTCTGTCCTGGGCAATTTGGAAATTTCTCTTGATATTTTTTCTGATCTGTAATTTAGCTCATTAATGGTAAGATCAAGTGTGTTCAGATTATTTGTTACATTTTCAATTATAGCTTTTTGCTGTAACTTAATCTGATTTTCTATCTGCCCAAGGAACAGGTTCTTTTCGGTATTATTGCTTAATATATTTGACTTTTGAGCATTAAGGGCAAGAAGATCCAGAATCAGCGTATTCAATATGGGATCAACTACATTAGCAGCGGATGGAGGAGCTAGCCCGGACACATCCTGATTCTTACTGAAATAATCCAGTATATAATTATAATAACGCTCCTGAATCTGCAAAGTTGATCTTTCAGTTTCAATTTCTGTCATTTGTTCCAAGGCCTGTTGACCCTGGAAACTAATGTCCATAACCTGGTGAGATGAGCGGTAATCCTTTAGTTTGGTTTCAGAGATAAGGAGAGAATCAGATACATCAGATAGCTGCGAGTCAATAAAATTAATTGTATTAATTGCGATCTTATTCTTTTTGGAAAGGTTGTCCTCAAGATAAGTTTGAAGATACTTATTCAAGAAGTCAATAGTCAGATCGATGTTATCTCCCCGAAAGGATGCCTTTATTAATGATGACCTAATATTGACGGGTTCAACTTCAAGTTTATTAAGATATTGCAGGGTTAGCGCATCAAGGTGATAAAATTCAAAATATAAAACAGGTTCATTTTTTGGATTTGCCACATAGAGGTCTTTATTAAGAGATACCGAGAATTTAAAATTCTTATTACTGATAATTTCATTAAATTTACAGATAGTATCAATTTCTAAAACATTATGTTCACTCACAATCACGTTATCAATATAATTGTATAGCGTAACTTTATCTTCAGAAGATGTGAGTCGGAAACACAAATCGTCAAGAATGACAATGTAGAACTTAGCATTGATCGGTTGTATATGCGATTTGTCAATATTTACCGTAAAAGGAGAATCAAGATAGTTCTGGTACCTCTGTTTGAAAATCTTGCGAGTCTTAGTGAAATATCCTACTTCCAGATTAAGCTTGTTTAAAGTCGTGTAAATAAGGGTAAATGAATTCAGACTGGTTATGTCGTTTTGAAGGTTTCTAGCCTCTGCCAGAGCTCCCAATCCGCTGAAAAGATCGTTCGATCCCATTAATGTAGAACGATTATTCTCAACAGGTTCGATTATGGAATTAACCTCATATACTGTTGGGGAAAAATTGTTGATCATAAAAGCAGCAGTTAAACAAATTGAAAAACTGACTATATACAAATATTTGTATGATAAAGCTGTTAATATGAATTCTTTAATATTGAAAGTCTCAAATGCAGATGCCTTATGATTCGACATATTAGAAGTATTTTTTAGAATGATACACCAGTAAAAAGCAGAATGGCTATTAGAGTTGTGATAGAACCAAGAATTGTTGTATAAGTAATATTTGAATAACTCGATGAAATGGCTTTAAGCGGTTCTACGATAATCACATCATTAGGTAAAACATAATAGTAGTTCTTGCTTGAAATCTTTGAATTTGACAGATTTAACCGGTTTTGCATTATCTTGTCATTTTCATTCCTGATCAGAATGATATTTTTCCGGTCACCGTATGGTGTAAGTCCTCCGCCAAGACCTATGGCTTCATAAATGGTGAGCTTATCCTTGGTAAAAGAAAAGACTCCCTGGCGCTGAACCTCACCTATAACTGTGATTTGATTATTAACGTATTTGACAATTATCGAAGTATTGGAAACATAATCACTCAGAGCTTTCTGAATTTTCTCTGAAGCCTGTGTTGTCGTAAGAGAATCTACATTTATTTTACCGACAAAAGGGAAATTTATATTACCGGCTTCATCAACGAGGTAGCCGATAATGGCATTATTGTTGCCAGCACCATACCTTATTTCTTCGGAAACATTAAATATCAGGCTGGTTTGCGGATCGATGCTTAGTACTCTAATATACAGTTTGTCAAAAGGCATAATTAATTTCTGAGTCCTGGGATTATATACAGGCTTCTCAAGCTCATTAATGTCACTAAAATAACTCAAATATTTTTTCGGAACACATGAAGCAGCAAAAAAAATTATGAAAATCACTCCCGCTATATAACAAATTAATTTCATTTTCTTTGGCTTAAGTTAATTTATGAAAAAAATATAAACCCGTCCTCTGAAAAACAGTTTTGATTGTTTTTACTAAGTTTGCTTACCAATATTATAGTTCCCTGTTTAAAATATAAATTTAGATAAATTTATGATTAATAGCAACTCTGGAATAACCAAATATAATAAATATTATATATTTTTTTTCTTTATTTCAAGATGTTTTGGCAGAATATCATATGATATATTACTACTAGTCCTTAGAAAAATATCATTAGTCAAAATAAATTTAATTATGATATTAGTATACTTAAATATTCAAATAACGTTGACTTTTCATTCCTCTATTATATTAAAATCAATGCGCCGGTTAAGTATTCTCTGTTCTTCACGAAAGTTTGGTGCAATAGGTCTTGATTCACCATATCCACGTGCTACCAGCCTGTTACTGTCAATACCCTTTTCGATAAGATAATTAACCATCACCTCGGTACGCTTACGGGTTAGAGCCAGATTCCGGTTTGAGGTCCCAATATTATCAGTATGGACCGCCACCTCAAGCATTATTGTGGGATATTTGTTCATAAGACCTATGATCTGAAGCAGTAAAGGATATCCTCCCAATGATAACCTGTAGTCATTTTTCCGGAAAAATAGATCAGAGGAAAGGCAATATGTCTTTTTGAGATTGTAAAGTTCCTTATGGGCCGGATCGGTAAAAAGGAAGGTTCTTACAGTTACATCTCTGAACCCTCTGGTGTACATCTCAGAGTATGCAGGATATGTATACATAAGGTTGATCTCTTCACTGACAATATAACTGTAGAGGTTGTTGTGTGGGTGCATGACCTCTTTTACGGTGTATTGCTCTGGGATATTCCTGAATATTTCACTATTCAGATCAACTTTTGTTTCCGATGTAAATAATTCTACCTGGTACACAATATAAGAGGTCACTTCATTCTCAAACGAATAGAGTGTTTTTGTTATAGCATGATCATATTCTTCTATACCTGTAATCTGATCCGGCTCAACTTTGTCTGTACGAAAGGATTCAATTTCGCCGGGATCATAATAAACTGATATATTTTTTGATATACATTCTTCACGGATAATACTATTACTGTCTGGCGTGGAAAATATTCCCAGTTTAACTTCATATATGCCCTCTTCTTTATATAAATGCTTAACGACTTCTCCCTTTGCCTTTTCCCCGTCTCCGAAGATCCAATAGCATTCAGCTATTTCGAATCCCGGCAGGTTTGTTAATAGTCCGTCAAATCTTACGGAATCACCTGCGATAGCAGGGTATGAAGAAGTAATATAAGGTTGTTCGATATCTCTCAGATCGATATAATATGATAATTTTGTAAAAAAAATACCACCTGTTGCGCTGTCTTCTATGTTAAGCTTTACATAGTATTTCCCGGGACCCGGGAAGCAGTAATGAACATCCTTGCCGTCTATTCTATTGCCGTTACCAAAGTCCCACACATATTGAAATTTAGTAGTGTCAATATCGATTTGTCCTTTATCCCTGAATATAAAGCAATACTGATTCTCCCTTTGTCTTTCGCAAAAGAAAAGTTGACGAAAAGTTGTTTTAAAGTGGTATATATCAATTGTTTCGTCCCTGTTTGAAGAAAAATACCCTTCTTTCATGTCAGTATCTGCAATAAGACCAAAATCATCAGACTCCGAGTTAATAGGAGCATCAAGGGCAACTGGATTAATCCAGGCTGAGTCAATAAATTTG
The DNA here is from genome assembly GCA_015222065.1 of Bacteroidota bacterium. GTDB lineage: Bacteria > Bacteroidota > Bacteroidia > Bacteroidales > VadinHA17 > JADFUQ01. Next base: position 4,181 of record JADFUQ010000234.1, on the reverse strand, counting down.
GAAAAAAAGATATCCTTGCCTCCCATTCCGGAGTGCCCATCAGAAGAAAAAAACAGGCTGCCGGTAGCAGTAATAAATGGGTAAGATTCATTTTCTTCAGTATTTATCAGTGGTCCTAGATTTACAGGGCTGTCCCAGTAAGAGACTTTCCACTGGCAATAGTAAAGATCAGCACCTCCGTAGCCGCCGAATTTATCTGAGGAAAAATAGAGCCTGTTTTCATCGGGTGAAAACCAGGGGGTAGTAAAATTATACCACTTATTATTAAACCTGAACTCCCTTGTCTTTTCCCAATCTTTTTCTCCCAGAACGGCATGGAATATTCCCAGTTTATTCCTTGTACCGGATAATTTACTTAACTTACCTTTTACTTCCTGATTTCTTGAATAATATATCTCGTCTCCGATAGGGTTAAAAGTAACAGGCCCGTCATTGAATTTTGTATTCAGGTTCTTCGAAAACAGATTGGCATTTTGCCATTTTACATCGCCTGTAGTATCAATAAAAAAAATATTAAAAGGTCCCCGGTTAGTAGATAATAAATATTTTAACAAAAGGTTGGGATCCCAGTTTGAACAAAATACTATCCCGTTCTTATAATACACAGGTGAATATTCATCGTACATGTCAGAACTAAACGGGGCTAAACTGACAGTATAAGATTCTACCTGTCCCGAAACCCGGGATTGAAGAATAAGTAATAACAGAATACCGGATAAAAGGCTTCTTACCATAAATCAAAATTACTAAAAATATTAAAAATTAACAGGATTTATGGCGTCGACTTTGTAACTAAACAGATACCTTACCATTATTTCATATGACCCAGCACTGTACCGCCTGAGTTTACCCACATCAAAATCATACGAACAGGCTATTCTGAGCTGGTTGTTCAGTTGTACCTGTAACATAGCTGCAATGGATCGGTTATTTCGGTATGAGCCTCCTATCCGGATCAGGTCCCGGAATCCGAAATGAGCATTTATATCATATTGTAGCTTTTCTCCGGGTGTATAGATAAAAAGGGCTGAGGGGAAAAACTTGAAATTTGTGGCAAATTCCAGTTCAATCCCGGTATTAAACAGGTAGTTATACTGTTTTGGATCGTTTGCCAGTGTATATCCATTCTTATCAGAGTTAAACCTGGCAGTAAGGAATTGTGGCATTGAGAAGCCGGCAAAGTAATTTTTATTGGTATAGTATAGTCCGAAACTGAAATCCGGGATAATGAATACCCTTGAATCGACCAGGTAAAGCTCATCGCCGGGATCAAGGACCACCAGGTCAGACCATGAAACATTGGTCATGGTGATTCCGGCTCCCAATCCCATTGAAAGGAAACTTTCGCCTAAATTAATATTGAATGCATAATTTAAGATAAACTGGTTATCCTTCTTTACCCCAATTTTATCATTTACAATAATCAGTCCCAGTCCTATCTTTTTGTTGAGAAGCGGAGCATCAACAGCCAGGGTCATGGTTTTGGGTGATCCATCTATACCAACCCACTGGTTCCTGTAGAAAGTGGCCATATTTAGTGTTCCCCTGGCTCCTGCACATGAAGGATTAATAATGATCGGGTTCAACACATATTGATTTGTCATAGGTGTTAACTGCCCGAAGATGTTCGACGGCGCAAGCAGAAAAATAAGTACTTTTAAAATCTTTTTCATATTATCTCATAATTACAATATAACCACTAAAAGATTTGCTATTATCTGTGTTCAGCACAAAGAAATAGGTGTCTTCAGCAAGCGGATTCCCATTATAATCTACTCCATTCCAGTCGTTGCTGTAATCTTCATCTTTATAAACCTGGGTTCCCCACCTGTTGAATATTATTAGTTCTGTCTGCCCGAGAGTCTCTATCCCCCTTAACACGAAATAATCATTCCTGCCATCCATATTCGGAGTGATTAATGTTGGAATGACCAAATCACGGACAGTAATAGCAACATAATCCAAAGATGGTGGGCAAACTCCATTTGTTACTGTCCACAGGAGGATATTTTCTCCAAGAGAAAGGCCGCTCACAGAAGTCTTTGTGTAGGAGGTATTAAAAAATTTACAAGTCCCTGAGGTTAACGACCAAACCCCTGTTTCATAATCATGGGTCAGTTCAGCATCCATTGTTGTGCTAAACAAGTACTCTAAGACCTGATTAGGGCCGGCATTAGCAATTGGCAGCTGATCCACCATTACGATTACCGGTTTGATATCAAAATATTCGGATACTGTTGTTCCTTTGATATAATAAGTACCGGCAGTGGCTTCTGTGGGAGTAGGATAAGCTATTGTTGCTTCGGCATCTGTCCAGTAAGTATATGTCAAACCAGGGGTTGAACCTGTTATGACTTCATTGGTAGTAATGTCAACTGTTGCCGGGGTACAAACTGGTGCAGGATTAGTAATGATTAATGTCGGGATCCCTGGTGTTGAAATTATCACCTCAGCTGATGCTGTTGAAGTGCATCCGGTAGAATTGGTAACTGTAAAAGTAAAAACTCCGGGTGGAATATCTGTTATTGTTTCACTGGTTCCTGTTCCGGTTGTCGTTACTGCTCCGGGGCTGCGGGTTAATATCCAGGTACCTGTTGATGGTAACTCATTCAATACTACACTTCCTGTCGGTACTGTGTACGCTGGCTGGGTGATAATACCAACCACCGGAGCTGATGGGGTTTCTGGTTGTTCAGGTATTACAACATTAGCAGATAGTGATGATATACATCCTGCATCATTGGTTACTGTATAGTTATATATACCGGTTGCAAGACCTGAAATAGTTGTACTAGTCCCTGTACCTGTTGTCGTTATTGTGCCAGAGTAACGCGTCAGTGTCCATGTGCCTGTTGAGGGTAAACCTGTCAACTCTGTACTTCCTGTTGATATTGTACACGTTGGTGGGGTAATAGTCCCTATTAAAGGCGCAGTTGGCGTATCCGGTTGCGCATCAATGATAACATTATCCGATAATACTGATGTACATCCGGATGAATTAGTTACCGTGAAGGTAAATGTTCCTGCTGTAATACCTGAAATAGTAGTACTTGTACCGGTTCCTGTTGTTGTGACCGCACCAGGGTTACGTATTAATGTCCATGTGCCTGTTGACGGTAACCCGTTCAATACAATATTACCTGTTGCTACTGAGCACGTCGGCTGGGTTATTGTACCTAATGTTGGTGCTGCCGGAATGGCATTTACTGTTAACGTATAAATGGCTGTTGATTCCGCACAGGGTGATCCGAGAGGATTATTTGTAGTTACGGTTATTATGACAATTTTGTCGGCATCTCCTGCTGCAGGTGTGTATGTAAATGCAAATGGTGATGTGCTTGCTGAAGACGGATCTACAGAACCGGCGCCGTTCTCTGTTATGGTTACACTTGTAGCACTTCCACCGAAGGTATTACTACTAACCGTTATCGCTGTTGTCCCGCATGTGCTGCTACCTGTACTACTAAGTGTAACTGTCGGTGGGTTTGCACATCCGCATGTTACATCAAAACTATTTCCTGTGGTAACACATCCTGATGCATTCCTGACAGTAATTGTATGAGTTCCATTGGTTACTCCGGTAAAGGTTGTGCTGGTTTGGTAGGAACCACCATCCAAACTATATTCAAAACCTGTTCCTGTGGGACTTGTAACTGTTACTACTGCATAACCAAAACCCAGGGAACAATCAACTGTTTGTACAGGACTTGTCGGGAATGCAGGTTGCGCATTTATTACCACATTAGCTGATGCCGGTGAAGTACATCCTGATGCATTGGTTACTGTATAGGTATATGTGCCTGCCGGAATACCTGGAATATTAGTGCTTGTACCGCTTCCTGATGTTGTTACAGCACCTGGGGTCCGAATCAATGTCCAGGTGCCACTTGAAGGCAACCCGTTTAGTACTACACTGCCTGTTGCTTCTGTGCATGTAGGCTGGGTAATAGCACCAACAACAGGTGCTGTCGGAGTTACAGGTTGAGCATTGATAACAATATCAGCTGATGATCCTGAGGTACAACCATCTGAATTTGTTACTGTATATGTATATATTCCTGCTGCAAGATCCGGTATAGTTGTACTTGTCCCGGTTCCTGTTGTCGTTATTGCACCGGGACTACGGGTTAATGTCCAGGTACCTGTTGAAGGTAAGCCATACAGTACTACACTGCCTGTTG
>JADFUQ010000233.1 GCA_015222065.1 Bacteroidota bacterium | reverse complement strand
GTTACGGGTTACGGGTTACGGGTTTAAGCCTCTACGCCCTTTGCTCTTCGCTCTTTGCTCTTCGTTCTCACACCTGAACAATTTCATCCATTTCAACATACCAGAGATATCCCTCAGTACGTTTGTATCCCATTTCTGATAAATAATTCATATACTGCCTGGTCTGTGACAGATGTTTTGGTTCCTTGATCTTTCCGAACTTATAGTCGATAACCACTGTTTTCTCATCATTATAAATCACCCTGTCAGGACGTTTTATCTTTCCATCCTTCAATAAAATATCAGCTTCTGCTTTCACTTTCCATTTATCACTGAACCAATCTTTTACTTGCTCATTTTTCAGTTTTTTGAAAATATTATTGCTTATAACATCTGTTTCATCATTTGAGATTTTCCCGGCATAAACTAATTTTTTCAGCGATGATTCGATATCCTCTAAAGTGGTAATATTTTCAAATATTTCATGCATTATCTTTCCATAATTTACTTTTGACCTTTCACCCATTCCAGCAGGTTCAAAATAGTCATCCGACTGAAGATTAAATCGTAGTTTCGCAGAGTATTTGTTGGATGGATAAGTTCTTACTGCCATCTCTCCCAAACCAATCTCCACAGGAACATCTTTTAATATCTCATTAACACCTAATTGAAAAAGTTCCTTTTCCGTATCCTGGAATTTTGAAAAATCTATTCCCTGATTTTTCATTTCAGTGTTTGAAGTCTTAGTACAATAATTGATCGCCTTTCTTACCAGGTGTCCCATATTAGTTAGTCCCCCGGACTTTGCAGGTAGTGGAGGACATATTACAAATAAGCTGTCCATTGCTCTGGTAAAAGCAACATACAATAAATTAAGGTTATCAATAAACGTATAAAATTTTTCCCGGAAATAATCATGGTCAAATTCTGTCAATGCTAAATTCTTTACATACTTTACCGGAACCCGGTCCAGCTTGTTAAACGGATCAGTTTTTGGTTCACACCATATCATTGGGTTTATCTCATGATCAATTTTCCAATTGCAGAAAGGTATTATTACTGATCTGAATTGTAAGCCTTTAGCTTTATGCAAAGTAAGAACACGCACAGCATCCAGTTTTTCAGATAACTGTATGCTTTTTTCTATTCCTGTTTGTTCCCACCATTCCATAAATTGCATGATCCCTGAAAATTCTGTTTTTGAATATTCAATAACCAGATCCTGGAAAGCCTGAATAAATGGGATCTCATCTTCTATTGTATTCAGCTTAAAAATTCTGATAAGGTTTTCAGTCAGTTCAAATAATGGGAGATTCTTTAAATCATAAAGGTTTTCTCTAAATTCAATTGGGAATAAGGATATCAGCATGGCACTGAGGTCAACTTCCTCAAACAATTCACTTTCACCAACATCCTTCCGGGTGTGTTTATCCTTTTTATTAAGATAATATATTAGCCATCCCCTGTTTATATCGTCATCAGGATTAAGAAAATACTGAAGCATTCCCAGTAAAAATTTAACAGCTCCTGAATTCCTTATAAACAAAGAATCGTCTGAAATCAGGTTATATATTTTCCCATATTCCTTGTTTTTATTCATATAACCAAGCAGACTTTCCATAACCTTAACAGCCTGATCTTTTTTCCTGACAAGTATTGCAATTTCACCTGGTCTTAATCCTTTATTAAGCAAGTCATTAACCAGCCCGGGTAATTTTTCCAGCACTTTACTTTCCCATTTCTCCTTTCCCGGATCAATAAATGAAATCTCAATATATCCTCCTTCTCTATCTTCACCGTCCGGTAGTACCTGTATATGATCACTGAAAACACCGGAAATCGTAGTATCTATACCCAAACCTTTCATATCATGATTCCTTTCACCATTCTCCTCAAGACCGCTTGCAAAAAGATCATCCAGCAGCTTCTTTGCTGCTTCAAACAGTTTGTTATTAAAATCTACTATATTTCGTTTGCTCCTCCAATTTTCCTTTAAAGACTTTTTATCTACATCAAAAACATTTTTATCTCCTGCAATAAGGGAAGCCAGAATGTTCCAGTCACTGTTTCTCCAACGGTATATTGACTGCTTTATATCTCCAACAACCATATTCTTATATCCCTCTGAAATACTGTTAATTATCAACGGCTTGAAATTTTCCCACTGGATTGTTGATGTATCCTGAAATTCGTCAATCATGAAATATTTGAAGTAATTACCTGTCTTTTCATAAATAAATGGTGCTTCATTCCCGTTAATGATCTTATTAAGAAATCCGGGAACATCAGATAAAAGGAAAAGATTATTATCATGTGTAATTTCTTTGATTTGCAGTTCAATATCTGCAAGAATTCCAAAAGAGAACAGATTTTCGTTTATCCTTACTGCTGTAAAATATTCCCTGAAGTTTTTATTATAAAATTCAATTGCCCGTTTTAAAACCTCATTTAAACCCCTATTTACTGCTGCTATAATTTCATTCTTTTTTTCAGATGTATCTTTCACCCATCCATCCTGATTATCAGTAGCATATATATCCCGTTGACGGGGAGTGAATTTCTGCCTGTTTCTTTCAGCCAGATACCAAAAATAACGTGGAACACTCGAATTTCCATATTTAAAATCTCCTATCTCAAGTGAATGTTCACTAATTATCTTCAATCCTTCATTTCCATATTTCTCTAAAGTGTTTTCAAATAAGCGGATGATCTTATACAGTTCTTTCTGATATTCACTCAGTTTATTCAAAAAAGAATCGGACCCATCCTGTTTAAATTTATCATAAACGCCCTGGTAATTTTCTGCAAAAATTTCCTTACCCAGATCAACCAGGCTATCCCTGAAATTCCAGTTCTTACCTTCTTCAACTCTGTTTTCTGCAAATCTGATCAGCCAATCAGTTAATTTAGACTTTCCATCCAGATTATCCATCAGGTTATCAACAGCTTGTTCAAGTATCCTTTTATTATCAAGTTCGAGGTTAAATCCAAATTGCAAACCTGTTTCCCTGGCAAAAGAAATTAGAATTCGTTGAAAAAAATTGTCAATAGTCCCTACTGAAAATCTTGAATAATCATGTAGCAGGTAGTCTCTTATAACCTTTGCTTCCCTGGTAATCTGTTCAGGTGGCAAATCAATCTCCTTTATTAATTTATCTGTTGCCGGTGATGGTTCATTAATGGCAAGGTTATTCAACTCCCTGATTATCCTTGCTTTCATTTCGGCAGTAGCTTTATTTGTAAATGTTACAGCAAGAATGTGTCTGTACTCATATCTTGATTTGAAAAGTAATTTGATATATTCAACAGCCAGGGTAAAAGTTTTCCCGGAACCTGCAGAAGCACTATATACTATTAGTTTTGACATGGAATAAATAAACAGAACAATGAACCGAACATGACAAAATTTAATCCATCTTGACACATAGTGGCATGATTAAATTTTGTCTTGTGAGCTACATGTTACAAATAAAATCAATAATAATCACATGAATAATAAAAGTAAGAAAAAAGCAGAGAAAAGGCCGCACTATAACCAATAATATTGATGTAAGAAATAAATAGTGAGTTAAGGAAAAGTCATTAGGTAGTCATACAATAGTTATACGATAGTCATACAATGGTTTACCCCGTGAAATTGCGAAGCAATATTTCACCGGGGTCATACGCTAGTCATACAATGGTTAAAAGTGCAATACAATTTCCCTACTCTTTTTCTTCCATTCTTCCATCATTCCAATATTCCATCATT
>JADFUQ010000232.1 GCA_015222065.1 Bacteroidota bacterium | reverse complement strand
TCACCTACTCACTCATTTACAGCAGCAATTATCTCATCTGTAATTTCAAGATTATGGTAAACGTTTTGCACATCGTCATTATCTTCAAACTCCTCAATTACTTTTATTACCTTAATAGCCAATTCTTTATCAAGCTCATTTGTTGAATTTGGAATCCGTTGTAATTCAGCATTTTCCGCTTCAATATTCATTTCTTCCAATTTTTTCTGAACATTACCGAAATCATCAAGTTGAGTGGTAATAATAAACATTCCCTCTTCATTTTCAATTTCTTCTGCACCGGCATCAATAATCTCAAGTTCAAATTCATCAGGATCCATATCTTTCTTCGGAACAGTAAATACTCCTTTTGTTTCGAACAGGAAACTCAAAGAGCCATTAGTTCCCAGGCTGCCTCCGCTTCTTGTAAATATTGACCTGATGTTACCTACAGTCCTGTTGTTATTGTTAGTAAGGCATTCAACATATACTGCAATTCCGTGTGGAGCATATCCTTCAAAAGTAACCTCTTCATAACTTTCAGCATCACTTCCAGCTTTACTTATTGCCCGCTGCACATTATCCTTAGGCATATTAGCTCCTTTAGCATTTTGTACTGCCAATCTTAACCTTGGGTTACTATCAGGATCAGGCCCACCCTCTCTTACAGCAACATGAATCTCTTTAACAATACGTGAGAATACCTTTGACCGTTTAGCATCTTCAGCGCCTTTTTTTCTTTTAATAGTTGACCATTTACTGTGTCCTGACATATTTTCAGTTTTTAGTTTGCTGATACAAAATTACTAAATTTGCGAAAATTTTATGAGAAAAATGACAAACAATATAATATCCCCTGCCGGGCATATATCCGATCTTCTTCCTGATCAAAATAAGCCACGTGTTTATATTGAAACATACGGCTGCCAGATGAATGTAGCGGACAGTGAAATTGTACTGTCCATACTGGCTGAAAACGGGTACAGTGTCAGTCATGATCCGAAACAGGCGGATATTATCCTGATTAATACCTGTTCAATCAGACATAAAGCTGAACAAAAAGTTTTCAAAAGACTGGATGTGTTTTCCCGGATCAGGAAAAGCAACCCTGGTATACTGGTAGGTGTTATTGGGTGTATGGCTGAGAGACTCAAAGAGCAACTGATAAATAATTTCCAGGTAGTTGATCTTGTTATTGGTCCTGATGCATACCGGGAATTACCCGATCTTATCAAAGAAGCCGGTACAGGACAGAAAGCAGTTAATGTTCTGCTTTCCCGCGAAGAGACCTATGCTGATATCAGTCCGGTAAGAATGGATAAAAACCGGGTATCATCTTTTATTTCCATAATGCGGGGTTGTAATAACATGTGCACCTATTGTGTTGTGCCATTTACAAGAGGCAGGGAAAGAAGTCTTGATCCGAAAATAATTCTCAGAGAAGTTAATAATCTTACCAGACTTGGATATAAAGAAGTAACTTTAATCGGTCAGAATGTTGATTCATACCGATGGAAGCCGAAGGAAAAAGATATTGAGATTTCGTTCTGCGGATTACTTGAAAAAGTTGCTGAAGCTGTACCTGAAATGCGAATACGTTTTTCCACATCCCATCCTAAAGATTTGTCAGATGAGGTTTTATCGGTTATGAGCAGATATAATAATATCTGTAAACACATACATCTGCCTCTGCAATCAGGAAGCAACCGCATACTTGGTTTAATGAAGCGCGGTTATACACGGGAATGGTATATTGAACGTATAAAGTCAATTAAAAAGATCCTCCCCGATTGCTCAATCTCAACTGATATTATTACCGGATTTTGTTCTGAAACTGAAGAAGAACACAAAGAAACATTAAGCCTTATGGAATGGGCAGGGTTTGATTTTGCTTACATGTTCAAATATTCAGAAAGACCAGGGACTAAAGCAGCAAAAAAACTAAAGGATGATGTGCCTGAAGAAGTAAAATCACGCCGTCTAATAGAAATCATCGAACTTCAAAACAAATTATCACAAAGAGCAAAAACAAAAGACCTAAACAGGGTTTTTGAGGTTCTGGTTGAAGGCATTTCAAAAAAATCAGAGAATGACCTGTTTGGAAGAACCTCTCAGAATAAAGTAGTCGTTTTCCCCAGAAAAAACTATAAGTCCGGAGATATTGTAAAAGTCAGAATAAAAAATTGCACTTCTGCAACATTGCTTGGAATTTCAATTTGATAAAAAAACAGGTCAATCAACTTATCATCAAATACTCTAACTATTTCTACTCTTCCCAACTTTTTATGCTGAGCGCAGTCGAAGCATAGTTCACTTTAGGCACTTATTAATTACTTATGAATAAATAATTTCGCTAAATTTAATGAATTTTATAATTTTCGAGTTTATATTAAAATATCCCGGCTATGAAAAAACTACATTTCAGTATATTGACATTTCTATTTGTCTGTTTAGCAGGACATGTTTCAGCCCAGGAAAACACTAACATAAGCAAATTCAGGCAGCTTAAGCAGGAACTTGCCACACCCAATGTTTACCGGACAGCATCAGGAGCTCCCGGACACGAATACTGGCAGCAACAAGCGGATTACAATATTAAAATTGTTCTTGATGACGAAACCCAACGCATTAACGGATCAGAAACAATTACTTACCATAATAATTCACCCGATCCTCTGAATTACCTCTGGATACAACTTGACCAGAACATCAGGGCAAAAAACTCACTGAGGGTCAAAGTCAATGCCGTAGAGATGTATGAAAGGATCAGTCCCCGGTCAATGAGTTATTTACACTATGATTTTGATGGTGGTTTTAAAATTGAATCTGTTAAGAATGAATCAGGGGAGAATCTTCCATACACAATTAATTACACTATGATGCGTATCGATCTGCCGGAAACTTTGCAACCTGGATCAAACGTAATTCTTAATATTAAATGGTGGTATAATATCAACGACCGGGCTAAAGTATTCGGTCGCTCGGGATATGAGTATTTTGAGGAAAATGACAATTATCTATACACAATTGCCCAGTTCTATCCGAGAATGGCAGTATATAATGAAGTTGAAGGCTGGCAGAACAAGCAATTTCTCGGGAGTGGTGAATTCACATTACCTTTTGGAAATTTTGATGTCAGTATCACTGTTCCGGACAATCATATTGTTGCTGCCACAGGAATTCTGCAAAATGCCGGAGATATTCTTACCGGCGATCAACTTGACCGTATAGAAAAGGCCTCGAATTCAGACGTCCCTGTGATGATCGTTAGTGAAAAAGAGGCTATTAAAAACGAAAAAGACAAGTCGTCCAAAACAAAAACCTGGAAATTCCATGCTGATAATGTAAGAGATTTTGCTTTTGCCAGTTCCGGAAAATTTATCTGGGATGCCATGGGAGTTAAATTTGGCGATCGTACAGTAATGGCAATGTCTTTCTATCCGAAAGAAGGGAATCCTCTTTGGGAAAAATACTCTACTAAAGTAGTAGCGCATACAATCAAAACCTATTCGAAATACACTTTTGATTTCCCATACCCGGTTGCACAATCAATACATACAGACCGTATTGGGATGGAGTATCCCATGATCTGTTTTAACGGCGGAAGACCGGAAGCTGACGGGACTTACTCTGAAAGAACGAAATGGGGAATGATTGGGGTAATTATTCATGAAGTAGGGCATAACTTTTTTCCTATGATAGTAAATTCGGATGAGAGACAATGGACATGGATGGATGAAGGTTTTAATACGTTTCTTCAGGGAGTTGCAGAACGGGAGTGGGACCATAACCACCCATCATGGAGCGGGAATCCCGCAGATATTGTTGATTATATGAAAGGTGACAAAAGCAGAATAACTCCTATTATGTCCAACGCTGAATCATTATACCAATCGGGTAACAATGCTTACCAGAAAACATCTGCAGGACTCAATATTCTCCGGGAAACTATTATGGGCAGAGAATTGTTCGATTTTGCCTTTAAGCAATATGCACAACGATGGAAATTTAAACATCCAACACCTGCAGATTTTTTCAGGACTATGGAAGATGCATCTGCAGTTGATCTTGACTGGTTCTGGAGAGGATGGTTCTTTACCACCGACCATGTGGATATATCCCTTGACGAGGTAAAGATTTTCACTGTGAACAGTATGGATCCTGAAATTGAAAAGCCATATGAAAATAAAAAGAAGGAATCAGAACCTGAGCATATCAGTATCATCCGGAACAGGGAAGCTATGAAATCTGCAGTTGAGCAAGATAAAACCCTGGTGGATTTTTACGATAAATATGATCTATACAAAATCACTAATGAAGATAAAGAGGATTATAAATCCTACCTTGGCTCCTTAAGTGACGAAGAGAAAAAATACTTGTCGCCGGAATACCAGTATTACCAATTAAAATTTTCAAATCTTGGTGGTATGATAATGCCTGTTATCGTGGAATTCACTTTTACCGATGGCACTAAGAAGCTTGAAAGGATCCCCGCTGAAGTTTGGCTAAGACATGAAGACCAGGTTACCAAGGTGTTCCCATTCCATAAGAAAGTTACCGGCATAACTATTGATCCATACCTTGAAACAGCAGATGCTGACACAGGTAATAATCACTGGCCGCCAAAACCTGAAATATCGAAATTCAAATTATATAAATACAACAGGAGATCACCTAAAAATCCAATGCAAAAAGAGGATAATAAATAACTCTTGGTTTTTTAGAAACCAATCCCAACGGTTATCCCTGCACGAACACCAAAACCATCAAAGGTATTAATGTCAAAATCGTCTTCTGATCCACTCGTAACATCCATATTACCAAAACCATATGCCGGCCCCAGAAAGGCTTCAATTGTAATAACATCTTTAAGTAGAGTTTGAGCACCCACAAGCAAACCACCACCTACCACTGATAAATTACCTTTTGCGGTACCTTCTTCAACAGATAGTTTGAAACTTTGGTACCGAAAGTATGGTGCCAGGAATATTCCTTTTGGTGGAGCAGTTTCTGAAAGGTAGTACCTGAATTCCGGGGTAATTCCAAAACCACTGAATTTAGTGTCCCCTGCCTCTACTTTAGTAAAAAAGAATCCCAGTTGTCCGCTCATATCATCATTTAAAACCCTTTCGTAGAAAAAGGAGCCTGATTTGACAAGCGGACTGAACAAATTTACTTTTACAAAATTTCTCTTTTGTGAATATCCTGAAAAGGAGACTGAGCAAAACAGAAGGATCGGTAAAAAAAGAAAAATAATCTTCTTCATAGTCGTGGTATTTAATTAATACTTTTAATAAAAATAAATAATATCTATGTATTTCACCAAAAATAGTGCCAGTTCAGAATTATTTCTTTTGATTTCTTCCTGCGACTTGATTGTAAGAAATAAAAAAATATATTAATGAAAAGAAATCAGTAATATCCGGATTAAATAATCCCTATTTTACAATCTCAGCTACTTTTCCCGGATACATGCATTCAGAAAAAGCATCCTCTAATTCAAGAAGCCTGAATAACTCCTTTACCTCTAAAGACACATTAGTAAGAAAAAGCCGGGAATTATATTTATTAGATACCTCTTGGAGTTTATGAAGTGTATTAAATCCTGAAGTATCGATAAATTTGATTCCCTTTAGGTCAAGTAGTAATTCTGCCCCATTTTCGTTAAGAAGCTGAACCAGTTGTTTTTCAATGATCTTTGAAATAGTTGTATTTAAACGATTTATCTCAAAAAAAGAAACAATAAACCGATCGTTTTCTCTTTCAATTTTTAGCATATGCAGTTATATATATCTATTCCGTGCTAAAATAAAATGGTTTAATATTGATTTGGTTTAAAAAATTATGAAGTTTTCAACAAAAAAAGATTACTTATTAACTACTTTCAGAGAAAGTTCCTTGAGTTGCTCATCTGACAGGACTGAAGGTGTATCGATCATAATATCTCTTCCGGCAGTATTTTTAGGGAATGCAATATAATCACGAATAGAATCCGAACCGCCAAATAAAGCCACCCATCTATCGAAACCAAAAGCAATTCCACCATGAGGTGGTGCTCCATATTTAAAAGCATTCATAAGAAATCCAAATTGTTTTTCCGCCTCTTCATGTGAGAAACCAAGAAGGCGAAACATTTCAGCCTGCTCTTGTTTATCATGAATACGAATTGATCCTCCCCCTATCTCCACTCCGTTAATAACAAGGTCGTATGCATTCGCTCTTATTTTTCCCGGATCAGTTTCAAACAAATGATGATCATCCATTATTGCTGAAGTGAAGGGATGATGCATAGCATGATACCTTTTTGATTCGTCATCCCATTCCAGTAATGGAAAGTCAACAACCCACAATGGGGTAAAAGTATCCTTGTCAATTAGTTTCAGCTCGTTTCCCATCTTAAGCCGTAACTTCGATAAAGCATAAAGCGTTTTCTTCCTTTCCCCTGCAAGTACAAGTAGAAGATCTCCGTTTTCACCCTCCATTTTACCAGTCCATTTATCAAGTTCTTCCCTGTTAAAAAAGTTATCTACAGAAGATTTAACTGTTCCGTCACTGTTCAATTTTACATATACCAACCCTGTAGCCCCAATTTGAGGTTTCCTGACGAAATCCGTAAGGGCATCCAGTTTTTTCCGGCTGTATCCGGCACCTCCTTTTACACAAATTCCCCCGATATATTCTACACTATCGAACACCTTAAATCCTTTTCCCTTAGCCAGTTCAGTAATATCCTGTATCAACATTCCAAACCGGGTATCAGGTTTATCAGTCCCGTATTTTTCAATAGCCTCACTATAAGGTAACCTCGGAAAAGCTCCTTTAAAGTCAAAACCTTTGATCTTTTTGAACAAATGTTTAGCCAATCCCTCAAAAGTTTTTAGAATATCGTCTCGTTCCACAAAAGACATCTCACAGTCAATCTGTGTAAATTCCGGTTGGCGATCTGCTCTGAAATCCTCATCACGGAAACATTTCACTAACTGAAAATATTTATCAAAGCCCGAAATCATTAATAACTGTTTAAAAGTTTGAGGAGATTGTGGTAAAGCATAAAACTCCCCTGCTTTCAATCTTGAAGGAACAACAAAATCACGTGCTCCTTCAGGTGTAGATTTAATAAGCACCGGGGTTTCAATTTCAATAAAATCTTTTTTATCAAGGTATTTTCGTACCTCACGGGCCATTTCGTATCTTAGAATTATATTTTTCTTAACCGGGTTTCGTCTAAGATCAAGATAGCGGTATTTCATTCTTAACTCTTCTCCCCCATCAGTTTTTTCTTCAATTGTAAAGGGAGGAACTTCAGATTCATTAAGCACTTTAAATTCCTTTACCTCTATTTCAATTTCACCTGTCGGGATATTGAGATTCTTATTACTCCTTTCTTTAACAATTCCGGTAGCACAAATAACGTATTCACGTCCAATCTTCCTGGCTTTATTACATAATCCGGCATTCGTTTCCATGTTGAAAACCAACTGGGTGATCCCATACCGGTCACGCATATCAATAAATGTCATGCCTCCGAGATCACGTGATTTTTGAACCCATCCGCAAAGGGTCACTTCTCTTTCCTTGTATGATAACTGTAATTCCCCGCAATTGTGTGTTCGTAACATAATTAATTCTTAGAGTTTGGGCAAAAATAAATAAAAAACAGATAATCATACTGTGATGAATTGATTATTATTACATCGATTAAGCTTGTTTTGGGAAGAAAAAACATTAACAGAGGATTTAAACTTATATTCCAATATTTCAACATTCCAATATTTCAACATTCCAATATTCCCGGATATCTTTGCATTATCCTTAAGAAACTTGTTTTCTTTATGCTGTATTATTCCGTTATTTGTATAAAACAAAAAAAAACAAGAGTAACTAACCTGTAAAAAACAGTATGAATCTGAACCGGTCAGACGAATTTTTTATGAGAGAAGCCCTGAAAGAAGCAATCAGGGCAAGGGATAAAGATGAGATCCCGATTGGAGCCGTCATTGTTTGTAATAACAACATAATTGCCAAAGGACATAATTTAACCGAGACCCTGAACGATGTTACTGCACATGCAGAAATGCAGGCAATTACTGCAGCAGCGAATAATCTTGGCGGAAAATATCTGCATAATTGCACCATGTATGTTACACTTGAACCATGTATTATGTGTGCCGGTGCTGCTTTTTGGAGCCAGATTGGAGCAATTAAATATGGAGCAAAGGATAAAAAAAGAGGTTTTACCAATAACCCGCGGCATCTTCTGCATCCAAAAACAAAATTAGAAGGCGGGGTATTGGAGAAAGATTGTTCTGAACTGATAAAAACTTTCTTTGGAAAAAAGAGGAATAATTATTGATATGTAATTAATCAGTCGGCAGTCAACAGTCGGTAGTTGACTTAAAAATGCAAAGTTTAATAAAATTAGCCATTATCAAGCCATAAATATTGAACTTAAGAACGAAGTAAGTAAATTCCGATACAAGTACTTAAGGCACTTTAAAAATTAGGCACTGATTAGTTACATTAATTCATTATATTTAACCTGAAAAATTCATGAATTCTATGAATTTTTCTTTTATTTGAAATATTAAACATCATAGAAACATGAAAAAAATACCATTATTTCAAATTATCTGGACTTGTATTTTAATCCTGTCTCCTTGTCAGACAGTCATTGGCCAGATATACTCCGGTACCGGAAACAACCCCAAATTAACACAATACATGAGAAGATCCGTAATTGAAGGAGTTAATCCATATGGAGAAATTGAAGGAAGTCCATATTATCCCGGTCCCGAATTCAATTCAGGCGTTATTTACCACAAAGACAGTACTAAAACAATAAACGTACCTATGCGCCTGAATCATTATATTGATGAGATTGAGTTTAAGCATGGTGAAAATATTATGATGTTTGTTAAGCCTGATGAAATTGATCGTATAGAATTTGGACACCTGACATTTATTTACTCGGAATTTGACCCTCCTTTTGATAAACAGGATGATGGATTTTTCGAGGTAATGGCCAGGGGATATTGTAAACTTTTGTACCGGCAATCATCTGAAATAAAACGGGAAAACCTGCCGGTATCTAATTTTAGCGGAGGTAATTACAGAGATTATTTCAAGATAACTGAAGAATATTATATTAAAAAAGGTGATGAACCTGCTCAATTTATAAGAAAATCGAAGCGTAAAATAATTAAAACCCTTTCTGATTATACCACTGAACTTGAAAATTACATCAAGAAAAACAACTTGACACTTAAGAGTGATGAAGAAATTATAGATCTTATTTACCATTATAATGCACTTAAAGCGAAAAAGGAAAAATAACTATCCCTGTAAACTTTACCAGATTGTTATCTTCAAGTAGGAAAAACAGAAAAATTTAATTTCACCATGTGAAATAAATCGGAGATTTAGCTTGCTATTTCACAGGGTAAATATCGAACAAGGATTACCTTCGGTGAGATCGCCCCGATAGTTATCGGGGCTAAGTTAACGATTTATGAATTTAGAAGTAAAGACCGAAATGAAAAAATCAAAAATCGTTAATCGGTGTTCCTTGTTCTTAAATCAAATAAAAGAGACAAAAAAACCGGAATATAACAAAAGTTATACCCAATAAAGGTTTAAAGGCAATATTGAACGTAAATGCAAGTAATGAAAATTAGTAATAAGTTGAAATGGAAGTGCTATAAAATCCTTTACCGGGCATCGCAAAACGATATAATCCACTAAATATTTCATTTATGATTATTGAAAACAGCAAAACGGCCATAAAAATCAGACTGCGCACCTTTTTTGCCACCCTGATTGTAGTTGCTTTAATTGTAATAATTTATACAACCAGGATTCTTATTAATCCTATATGGGGTTTGAATAAAACCCATTGGTCATTCATTATTATTGGAGTTTTTGTATTAATATTAATATTAAACAACCTTAGGGATTTTCATTATATCTATTTTTCAGATAACGGAAATAAGATTGTTTTTAAATTTTATTCCATGCAAATTTTTTCAGGGAAAAAACATATCATTGAGATTAATAAAAAGGATTTTGTAAAATTTCAGACAAGCTCTTCATTATTCAAAATGAGGAATTATTTAATAATTTATCAAAAGCTTAAAAAGGGAATTGCAAAATATCCTCCAATAAGTATTACAGGGTTATCTAAGAAAGATAAAACGAAACTGAAAAACCAGCTTTCACAATATATTAGCACATGATAAAAATAAAAGGCTTTGCATGTTTAAGTAAGAATGCCATAAACCATTTAATACAAGCATTTTAGCTATAATCTTTGAGGTCTATAAAAAATCTTAAATCATGAAGTAAATCATATTTTTTTTCTTCCCTGGTAATTAATTTTACCGCGAATTTTTTTCTTGAAAATAAGGTATAACAAATAAAAATCTATACTTATGAATGTTGATCAAATAATTTTAAATCTTGAGAAAAAGCATCCCGGAGAAAAGGAATATCTTCAGGCTGTTAAGGAGGTACTGGAATCAATTGAAGAAACCTATAACGAGAACCCGCAGTTTGAAACTGCCGGCATTATTGAAAGGCTTGTTGAACCTGACAGAATTTTCACTTTTAAAGTACCATGGACTGATGATGAAGGGAATGCTCATGTTAATCTGGGGTACCGGATCCAATTCAACAATGCTATAGGTCCATATAAAGGCGGTTTGCGTTTTCACCCAAGCGTTAATTTAAGCATATTGAAATTCCTGGGATTTGAACAGATCTTCAAGAATAGTCTTACCACTTTACCCATGGGTGGAGCAAAAGGAGGAAGTGATTTCAATCCCAAAGCAAAGTCCAAATCAGAGATCATGCGTTTTTGCCAGTCTTTTATGTTGGAATTATGGCACAATATCGGAGCTGAGACAGATGTCCCTGCAGGAGATATTGGTGTTGGTGGCCAGGAAATTGGATTCCTGTATGGTATGTATAAAAAGCTGGCCAGGAAACACACCGGCGTCCTTACAGGAAAAGGATTGAATTGGGGAGGAAGCCTGATACGACCTGAAGCCACCGGTTTTGGAGTTGTATATTTTGCCAAGGAAATGCTTGGCACAATTGGAGAAACATTTAAAGGAAAAACTGTGGCGCTTTCCGGATTTGGAAACGTTGCCTGGGGAGTTGCACAAAAAGCAACCGAACTGGGTGCAAAAGTTGTAACCTTATCCGGACCTGATGGTTTTGTATATGACCCCGCCGGAATCTCAGGAGAAAAAATCGAGTACATGCTTGAACTACGAGCCACTAATGAAGACATTGTAAGACCTTATTCATACGAATTTGAAAATGTGGAATTTCATCAGGATAAACACCCCTGGGAAATTAAGGTCGACATTGCATTGCCTTGTGCAACTCAAAATGAGTTGGATATAGAGGATGCCCAAAAATTGATTGATAATGGTTGCCTGTGTATATGCGAAGGAGCAAATATGCCATGTACACCTGAAGCTATTGAGGTTATCCAAAAGCATAAAATCCTTTATGGTCCCGGGAAAGCAGCCAACGCTGGTGGGGTAGGAACCTCAGGACTTGAAATGTCTCAGAATTCGATGAAGATGAATTGGACAAGGAAAGAGGTAGATGATAAGCTTCATCAGATCATGAAAGATATACACCATGCATGTAAGACTCACGGAACACAAAAAGATGGTTATATCGATTATGTTAAAGGAGCAAATATTTCAGGGTTCATCAAAGTTGCCAATGCAATGCTCGATCAGGGCATAGTTTAATAATGGAAAGGAACCCCCTGGTATATAAAATAGCTATTAGTCTTATCCCTGGAGTTGGAACTGTAACAGCAAAAAAACTTATTGCTTACGCTGGAAGTATTGAAGCTGTTTTTAATGAACCGGCTTCTAAACTTGAGAAAATACCCGGGGTTGGTACCTTGCTCGCTAAAAAAGTTACAACCCCGGGAATAATTGAAAAAGCTGAGAAAGAATTCGAGCATATTCAAAAGAAAAATATAAAAGCCCTCTATTATCTCGATGAAGATTACCCTGAGCGTTTGAAACATTGTCCTGATGCCCCGATTATTTTATTCTTGCAGGGAAACCTGAACCTGAACCGTGAAAAGGTCATTAGTATTGTAGGAACCCGGAAAGCAACGGAAAGAGGCAAGGACATCTGTAACAAACTTGTATCAGACCTGGCTGAAAGAAAACACAATCCGGTTATTGTAAGCGGACTTGCATATGGAATTGATGTTTGTTCACATAAAGCCGCATTAAAAAACAACCTTCCCACTGCAGCAGTTCTGGGCCATGGACTTGAAACTCTCTACCCTGCTTCACACAAATCAGTTGCCAATGAAATTCTGAAAGAGGGAGCTTTGGT
Organism: Bacteroidota bacterium; assembly: GCA_015222065.1. GTDB lineage: Bacteria > Bacteroidota > Bacteroidia > Bacteroidales > VadinHA17 > JADFUQ01. Next base: position 2,376 of record JADFUQ010000232.1, on the reverse strand, counting down.
CTCCGACTTCATGAGTTACGAATGGGCCGAAAAGAATAATTTTGTTAAAAGAAACCGAATTATTGCCGGGCTGGCAGATGCCACTATTGTAGTTGAGTCGGGTCCCAAAGGTGGAGCTTTGATCACTGCCGACCTGGCTAACTCGTACAACAGGGATGTTTTTGCATTCCCCGGAAGAGTAAACGATAATTATTCACAGGGATGTAACCGGTTAATTAAAATAAATAAAGCTGCTCTAATTGAAGGAGTTGAAGATTTAGAATATATAATGGGTTGGGATCCGCCCGGAAAAACTAAAAAAGCAATCCAAAAACAACTGTTCAGAGAACTCTCGCAAGAAGAAACAAAACTGGTGGATATCTTAAAAAACCGGGGCGATCTGCCAATTGACAGCATCTGTCTTAAGGCAGAAATGCCGGTAAGCAAAGTATCACCCATATTATTAAACCTTGAGTTCGCTGGAATTGTTAAAAGCCTTCCGGGAAAAGTGTATACACTCGTATCAGGATAATCTTTAGTCTTAGGCAGTAACAAAAGCAATAAAAGGATTATTGTGATATCCTTCCCATTTTTCCAGGAAGTTTGAGGTTTAAGGTTTGAATACTTTCACGAAATCCTTTACTCCGTTCTTCACACTTCAACTTTACGGTAATATTTATCAAAGAATTAACCGCCAAGTACGCTAAGAATGCGCCCCAGTACAGTCATTCTTCCTTACGGGGCAGGCTAAGAACGCAAAGTACAAATATTCTTATGCGAACTTTGCGCCTTCTTTGCGATCTCTGCGGTTAGTTTTTCTTCGCATTATTATCACAGCAACCCATAATAATCTGCTAAATATGTCAATAATAGAGACAAAACAAACGCAAATACTGGTGCAAGTATCCACACAATAAAAAATTTATTTACAGATGTCTTCTTAAAAATATTTTTTGTGCCTAATTTAGCAACACCAATACCCAGAATTGCCGCGGTATTTAATTGCACCAATGAAGTAGGAATGCCTTTAATAGTAGATGCCAGTAACAATAAACTTGCGGTAATAAATGAAATAACAATTGCCTCTATTGATCCAAAAAGAACAATTTCCTTTCCGGTATTTTCTGCAAGTTTTTTTCCAAAAAATGAACTTCCTATTCCGAAACTTGGCGCTACTATTAATGTAGCAAGAATCATAATAAGAATAAAATTGTCATTTATATCCTGAATTCCCAGTTCATTTATGGTCATCGATGCAATAGGTCCTGCGGCATTAGCTACATTATTTGCACCAATTGCAAAAGCTACATATAATGACATTAAAATAATTAATGCTTTTATATATGGTTTTTTTGAAATATTCTTAAAAAAATATGTTCTCTTCCTAATCGGTTTATAAATATATTTCCCGATTAAAAGGCAAATAAAAAAGGAGATTATTGGTAATACAAACCATGTTGGAACAATTTCGAAAAAAAGTTTATCTGTGTTTAATGTATTAAAATATACAGCAGGCGCTGTCACTGCTAAAACTGTTGCCTGACTTGTTGATTGTGGTATTCCCAGAAGATTTGCAATCAATAAAGCTATAGCTACAGAAAACAGAATAATTGAAACTAAGGTAAAAGTCATTAACTCGGGAGATAGAATATCTTTACCTACTGTGGTTGCAGTATCTTTTCCGGCAACAATAGCACCTATAAATACCATAATACCAAATAAACCGGGGATTAAACCTTTTCTAATAATGCTTGCACCATATGCCGCTGAGAATGAGGGCGCTGTCCCACTCCCACCCATATTTATTGCTAAAAAGATTGCAACAAGAAATGGTATTAAAAGATGATTAAATAAAGGTGATAACATGGCATTTTTCTAATTCTAAATGTCAAAAGTAGTATTTTTTCGAGTAAAATTAAATGTTTTTTAACTTTATCACCCGGGGTTAATAATGTTAACCTAAATCTTATGTTCTTCCGGATAAGGCATCCCTGGAATATTGGGATTTGCTTTTTGTCTAAGACCTTTCATTTCTTTTGAACGATTAAAAGTTTATGAGTTGTGATGCGGTGTTGTAGTATGAAGAGTTACGGGTTTCGAGTTACGGGTTAAGAGAATAATGAATATCGATTAACGAATATCGAATGATGAAGGGAAAAATAAAGAGTTGATACACTATTCAGGCATGGACAACTCTTGACATATAACTTTAAACTTATTAGGAGTTGTGTTGCGGTGTTGCGGGTTACGATATTTATAAAATTAATTACGTTATTAATTTAGCTCTGTTCTAATTTGTGTATCTTAAACTAAACTAACTAATATTTCGTCCCTACAGGGGTTTATAAATTTCATAAAAATCGATAACTAATTTGCCCTGAAAGGGCATAAGCAGTA
>JADFUQ010000231.1 GCA_015222065.1 Bacteroidota bacterium | reverse complement strand
GCTTCCGAGGAGTATATTTTCAGGAATTTTAATAAGGATTGTTTTATGCTCTGGAGGAGCGAGCCTTCTGTAATTGTTGGGAAGCATCAAAACACACTGGCTGAGATAAATTGGGATTTTATTAAAAAGCATGATATAAAAGTTGTACGCCGGTTGTCCGGGGGAGGAACTGTTTACCATGATCCCGGGAATCTGAATTTTACTTTTTTAAAACATGGGAGGAAAGAGAAACTGATGAATTTTGAAAAATTTACTGATCCGGTTATAAAAGCACTTGCTAAAATGTCTGTTATAGCGAAATTTGAAGGGAAAAATGATTTGAGAATCAATGGATTAAAAATTTCAGGGAATGCTGAACATATTTTCAGGGATAAGGTTTTGCATCACGGAACACTTCTTTTTGATTCAAATCTTGATAACCTGGAAAATGCCATTAAAAAAGAGAAGGATCACTATACGGATAAGGCTGTAAAATCAATACGGAGCCAGGTAACTAATATTAGCTCACACCTTAATAATAATATCTCAATATCAGAATTCGGGGAGTTAATGCAGTCGTTTATGTTTAATTATTTCCCCGGCACTGTATTTTATCATTTTACAAATGAAGACATTAAAAAAATTAGCAAACTGGTTGAGGAAAGATATTCCGGATGGGAGTGGAACTATGGTTGCTCGCCACGGTATATGATGAAGAAAGTAATAACCGCCGGAAAGCATAGTATCACAGTAGAATTTACCGTTTTGAAAGGGATAATTGAAAATTTTCAGATGGATGATTCAGGGCAGTTTGGTAATGTGACGGAAAAAATTAGTGTGGCAGTCACCGGTTTGCAGCATGAAGAAACATCTCTGGTAAAGAAATTGTCTGAGTTTCATAAGTCATCCTTTTTTCAGAGTATTAGCATAATTGATTTTGTGCATGCGATGTTTTAATTTTATGGATACGGATGACGAGCAGGGTAATGATATGTTTGTGTAAAAGAATGCACAGATAAATTTAGCTAAAATGCTTATAAATACTGGTTATCCGGGATTTTTTCAACACTCAGCAAAGTCTTGTCAATTGTAGCCCAACAGTCAGAATAACAGGAGAATAGATCGAGGTATCTGACATCTTTTCAATCATTTGTACGAAATATCTTTTCCTCTATTGTTAATAAATTGGTTTATATACGGTGTTCCTTTTGTTTATATTTGCAGAAATTAAGAAAAAATGGAAGCCAGGTATTCGGAAGATACAATAAAAACGCTGGATTGGAAGGAACATATCCGTCGCAGACCGGGTATGTATATCGGGAAGTTGGGTGATGGAGCATCTCAGGATGACGGAATATATGTTCTCCTGAAAGAGGTATTTGACAACTCGATTGATGAGTTTATGATGGGATATGGGAAATCGATAGATATAACCATTAAGGAAAGATCTGTTAAAATCCGCGATTTCGGTAGAGGTATCCCGTTAGGTAAACTGGTTGACGTTGCTTCAAAAATGAATACCGGCGCCAAATATGATTCAAAAGTGTTTAAAAAATCGGTTGGTCTGAATGGTGTTGGAATAAAAGCCGTTAATGCATTATCAGATAAATTTGTTATTCAATCGATAAGAGAGGGAAAACTTAAAGAGGCTGAGTTTGCAAAGGGCGAACTGGTAAGGGACGAAGAACTTAAATCTACTGAAGAAGATAACGGTGTTATAGTAACATTCATCCCCGATAACAGCATGTTTGGGAAGTATCATTATACTTCGGAATATGTTGAGAACATGATGTGGAATTATGTTTACCTGAATACCGGGCTTACAATAAATTTCAACGGTGAAAAGATCCATTCAAAGAATGGCTTGCTCGATTTGTTGAATAATAACATGAGTTCTTCCGGTATTTATCCTGTTATTCATTTGAAAAACAGCGATATAGAGGTTGCGTTTACTCATGGGAATCAATATGGTGAGGAATATTATGCTTTTGTTAACGGACAGCATACAATACAAGGGGGGACACACCTTTCGGCTTTCAGGGAGACATTTGTAAAAGCTATCAGGGAATTTTACAAGAAAGATTTCGAACCGTCAGATATTCGTGCCAGTATAATTGCAGCATTCAGTGTAAAAATTGAAGAGCCGATTTTTGAATCGCAAACCAAAACCAAGCTGGGATCCAAAAATATGTCTCCTGATGGACCTACAGTCAGGAATTTTATTAATGACTTTATTAAAACTTATCTTGATAATTATCTTCATAAGCATCCTGAGACAGCAGACCTTCTTTTGAAAAAGATAATTGATTCGGAAAAAGAAAGGAAAGCGATCTCAAGTGTGAAAAAACTTGCCCGCGAACGTGCGAAAAAAGCTAATCTACACAATAAAAAACTCAGAGATTGCAGGATCCATTATAACTCGAAAGATGACCGCAGGCTGAATACCACAATTTTTATTACAGAGGGAGATTCAGCAAGCGGGTCTATTACAAAATCGCGAAATGTTGAAACACAAGCTGTTTTCAGTCTTAAGGGGAAGCCTCTCAATACATTTGGGTTATCTAAAAAGATTGTATATGAGAATGAGGAATTTAACCTTTTGCAGGCAGCACTTAATATTGAGGATGGTCTTGAAAACCTTCGATACAATAATGTTATAATTGCTACTGATGCAGATGTTGACGGTATGCACATCCGGTTGTTACTTATAACATTCTTCCTGCAGTTTTTCCCCGACCTTGTGAAACGAGGGCATCTTTATATTTTACAAACGCCCCTGTTCAGGGTAAGAAATAAAAAAGAGACTATTTATGCATACAGCAATGATGAAAAGGGAATAGCATTGAAAAAACTTAATGGGAAAATTGAAATAACCAGGTTTAAAGGTTTAGGAGAGATATCACCTGATGAGTTTAAACATTTTATCGGGAAAAGTATGCGCCTCGATCCTGTCCGGTTGAAGAAGGAAGATATTGTTCCAGAATTCCTTTCATTTTATATGGGAAAAAACACCCCCGGAAGGCAGGATTTTATCATCGAAAACCTAAGAGTTGAGGAGATTTTGGAGGAGAGTTTATAAATATGTGATTTTCAAGCAGGAAAAACAAAAAGACTTAATTTCACCCTGTGAAATAAATCGGAGATTTAGCTTGCTATTTCACAGGGTAAATATCGAACAAGG